>NZ_AEXQ01000008.1:0-47789 GCF_000191865.1 Turicibacter sp. HGF1 | reverse complement strand
TTTGTTATTATCTTTTGTTAAAAATGATATTTCGTTTGATAGACGTAATGAGTTCATGATATTTTGATAGATTATATAGATTGCAATGTTTGCTAAGCGTATCGTCAATCAGAGATAGAGAGGATTCATCCATCAACTCTTGCCAATGTTCGGTTAACAAGTGATGGAAAATCTCTAAGTCAGAACCCTCAATGCGCAAATCATTTTTTTGATTCAAAGATTGCAATTCATCGAAGGTCAATTTCATTAAGGTTGCTTTAATGTTATCATACATCATGCGTCCCCCCTTAAGTATAAATGATGTAAGCTTTCATTTATACTATGCAGTTTATTGCAAAAGGTTCTAAAAAATGACGTTTTTTTTTTGAGATAACGGTTACGTCATTGATGAAAGGGTTTTAAATAGAGAAATTATATATTAATAGAGAGACGCTTTGGATATAATGAATTTAATATAAATGGCTTTAGGGGGAGGAGTTAAATGTTTACACGAATCAATAGGGAATGACATCAATTACAAGAACAAGTCGCGACTTATCAACGAAATGAAGATTGTTTAAAATGATTAAAGCAGCGTCAACGGAAATTAGAAGGTCAAATGCGTGAGTTAGAATCAAAATTAAGAGCTGAGCAATTAGACGTTGAAAATTTGACACATCACAAGGTTATCAAGACGTTTTATCAATTGCTTGGAAATTATCAAGCAAAAATTAAAAAAGAAGAAAATGAGGTTTTAGAAGCAAAATTAAAATATGCTCAGGCAAAGCGTCAGTTAGAAGAGTGCTAAGAGTTTTGGTGTATTTGACATGGTTGGCGGCGGGGTGGTTGCTGATATTGCCAAACATTCATCTCTTCATCAAGCGCGAGATAATGCTAGCAAAACTCAGTCCTTAATGAATCGATTCAAAAGAGAGCTCACAGAGGTTAAATTGAAGACGAATTTTCAAATTGAGATGGACGGCTTTACGAAGGTTGCTGATTTCTTTTTTAATGGATTCTTGATGGGCTTTTTAGTTCAATCCAAAATTAATGCTTCCTATGATGACATTTCTTCAGTTAAAAGACAGGTGAGCCAAGTTTTATCGCAACTATCATCGATGAAGAATAAGGTTGAATCTGATATCATTAGTAAACAAGTTGAACTTGAAACGTTCATTCATCAAGCCTAATAAAAAAACGCTGAAATAATCTGCGTGTTGATATGGGGAGGTAAGCAAAAAAGCGAAACGTTTCTTTTTTAGCAAGGCAGGAGAGCGTATCTTTCTTGTTGTCCAATTCTCCCATTAATAAAAAGGTGATATCAAGAGATATCACCTTTCATTTTTAAGCTAAGCTTTCGCGTTCTTTAATTAAAATTTGAATTTCTTCAACTAAGGTATCAAACATTTCAGCTTCCGGAACTTTACGAACGATTTCTCCATTTTTGATAAGAAGTCCTTCACCGCGTCCACCTGCAATTCCAATATCAGCATTTTTAGCTTCACCAGGCCCGTTTACCGCGCATCCCATGACAGCAACTTTGATATCATGAGGAACCGTTGTTAAATAATCTTCAACGCGTTGTGCAAGGGGAATTAAATTATATTGGATACGACCACATGTTGGGCAAGAAATTAAGGTTGCCATATTTTTAATTAAGCCGAAATTCTTTAAAATTTCGCGTGCGACTTTAATTTCTTCCACCGGATCTGCACTTAATGACACACGCATCGTATTTCCAATCCCTTGATTTAATAAAATTCCAAGTCCAATAGCACTTTTAATGGTTCCAGAGAAGACCGTTCCGGCTTCTGTGATTCCTAAATGCAATGGATATGGGAATGTTTTAGCGGCTAACTCATAAGCTTCAATCGCTAAGTCAGTATCTGAGGCTTTAAGTGAAATAATAATATCTTCAAACCCTAGTTTTTCTAAAATTTCAACGTGGAATTTGGCACTTTCAACCATTCCTTCCGCCGTTGGTTTCCCATATTTTTTTAAGATTTCTTTTTCTAATGAACCGGCATTCACACCGATACGAATCGCAACTTTTTTCGCTTTAGCTGCTTCAACAATTTGGCGCACACGGTCTTCATTTCCAATATTACCTGGATTGATGCGAATTTTATCAACGCCACCTTCAATTGCGATTAACGCCAAGCGATAGTCAAAATGAATATCAACAACTAAAGGAATGCTAATACGTTCTTTAATCGCTTTGACTGCTTTTGCATCTTCTTCATCTAAACAAGCGACGCGGACGAGTTGACATCCTGCGGCAGCTAATCGGTTGATTTGTTCAACCGTTGCTTCAATATCGTGCGTTTTAGTGGTGGTCATACTTTGAATAATGACTTCATTTGCACCACCGATAAAGAGATTACCTACTTGAACTTTTTTTGTATTTTGACGATGTGTTATTAAAGACATCGGGCTCACCCCACATTTTATCTCTTTTTTGGATAAATTATCGAAAAACTAACGCTATCCATCAATCATTATATAATAATTCTGAAGTCTTTCAAACCATAATACTTAAATTTAGGGGAGTTGATTTTTGATGGCTGATTTTATGTTACCACCATTGCCTTATTCTTATAATGCACTAGAACCTTATTTAGATGCACAAACGATGGAAATTCATTACACGAAACATCATCAAACGTATACGAATAATTTAAATGCCTTAGTTAAAGGACATGAAGAATTTTTTGATGGAAAAACAATTGAAGAAATTCTAAGTGATGTTGAGGCAATTCCAGCTGATATTCGTCAAGGCGTGATTAATCAAGGTGGCGGATACGCAAATCATAACATGTATTGGAGCGTTCTTTCACCAAATGGTGGGGGTGAACCATTTGGAAAATTAGCTAAACACGTAAAACAGACGTTTGGTAGTTGCGATAAGATGAAAAAATTAATTTCACAGGCAGCTATCAGTCAATTTGGATCAGGATGGGGATGGCTTGTTTTAACTGAAAACAAAGAGTTAGAGGTGATGAATACATTAAATCAAAACTCACCTTTGAGTATCGGAAAAACGCCTCTTTTACTGATTGATGTATGGGAACATGCGTATTATTTAAAATATCAAAATCGCCGAGCTGAATTTGTGGAAGCCATATGGAACGTTATTAACTGGGATGAAGTGGAAAGACGCTATGAAGAAGCATTGAAAAAGTAAGGAAAATTAGGAAACTGCCACACTTAGAGGCAGTTTTTTATTATACGCAGATAAAGTCAAAATTAGTTTTATTTTTACATAAAAAATGCAAATGGCTTTTTGTGAGTGTGATATAATAATGAGGAAGTTTAGATTTGGAGTTTAGAAAGGTGCGTCATATGGTAGATAAGATTTTAAAGCTAATCAAGTCATTAGTTTTTCGAATACATATTTTAAAGATTGTCAGTATTGTTTTGTTTTTAGTGATTTGTTTTCGACTATATTCAATTCAAGTTACGTATTCACCGGATTACACGAATTATATTGAACGCTCGACGACGGTTGAGCTCCAAAAAAATGTCCCACGTGGGGTTATTTATGATCGTAACTTTGATGTTTTAGTGGATAATGAGGCCGTTAATACCATTACGTATCAACTTTACTCAGATGTTTCTAAGTCACAAATGAAAGACATTGCGAGTCAATTAGCGAATTTAATCGAGGTTGATTTCTCAAAACTAACCTCTCGTGATTTAAAAGACTTATATCTTGAGGTTTTCAAAGAGGAAGCGAATGAATTAGTGACTGCTAAAGAAATCAAAGAGTTAGATGATAATGAAATTTATCAACTACAATTAAGTCGTATTACAGATGAGATGCTTGAAAAGTTAAGTGATCATGATAAAGAGACGCAAGCCATTTATATTAATATGAATAAGGGGACGAATTTAACGTCTAATATCATTAAAAAAGGAGCCACTCAAGATGAAATTGCCATTGTAAGTGAGCATCTAGAATCACTACCAGGTGTGAATACAGATGTCGATTGGGATCGCACTTATCCAAGTGTCGCGGGAATAAGTCCAATTTATGGACGTGTTTCATCGTATGAGCAAGGGTTACCAGCCAATTTGTCAGGCTATTATAAAGCGCATGATTATCAATCAAATGACCGCGTTGGGCTCTCACAATTAGAGCTTTATTACGAAGCTTTATTACGTGGAAGCAAATCTCAATATGTACTCAAAAATGAGAATGAGGTTTCAAACTATCAAGAAATTTATGAGGGACAACGTGGTTATGAGCTAGTTTTATCACTTGATGCCGAGCTTCAAGCAGCGCTCAATAAAATTGTTGAAGATGAGTTGATAGCGGCTAAAACGAATCGCCCGGTTGCCACACAGTATTTACGTGAAGCATATGTGGTCATGTTAAATCCAAATACAGGTGAAGTTTTATCGATGACGGGAAAAGTCATTGAATATAACGAAGAAACAAAACAATATGAGATATATGATAATTCTCTTGGAACTATTCAAAATGCCTTTACAATGGGATCAGTTGTCAAAGGGGCAAGTTTATTAGCAGGTTATCATTACGGAGTAACGGATATCAATCAATATATTACAGACGGTCCATTATCATTTAAAGGTGGATTGATTAAAAAGTCATGGAAAACACTCGGCTATATTAATGATTCAGACGCCTTAAAGTTCTCAAGTAACGTTTATTTCATGTTACAAACAATTCGTCTTGGAGGTGGAACTTACGTCCCAGGAGGACCATTAGTGTTAGACGTTAGTGCTTTTGATCAGTATCGCGAGTTCTTTAATCAATTTGGTCTTGGAGTCAGTACAGGAATTGATTTGCCAAATGAATCAATTGGGTTAATTGAAACGAATAAGACATCAGGGAAATTGCTTGACTTTTCAATTGGACAGGCGGATATTTATACGACGATGCAATTAGCACAATATGTCTCAACTATTGCGACAAGTGGCCGTCGTTATGCACCTCAAATTGTCAAAGATGTGTATTTACCTTCAAATGAGGAAGTAGATGGAAAGCAATTGGTGAAGTCGTTTGAACCGAAACTATTAAATATCGTTCAAATGGATCAAAAATATTACGATCGTGTTCATGAAGGATTTAAACGCGCCTTACAAGAATCAGGCGGGACAGGTTACTCGGTCTTTTATAAAGCAGACTTTAATCCAGCCGGAAAAACCGGGACAGCTCAGGAATATCTTCGCGATACTGAAACAGGGCGTTATGTAAAAGATGAAAATGGCGATTTTATTGAGGTCTACAATCGTACCTTAATTGCCTATGCACCTGCTGACAATCCGGAAGTAGCGATTGCAGTGGTCATTCCACAGGCAGAATTACCGACTCAATCGGATGCAGCGTCACTTAACATTGGATATGAAGCATTAAAGGCTTATTTTGACTTAAATAAGCAACGGATTCAAACAACTCCGACACCGCAAAATCAAGACTCAATTCCAGTTGGAGAAACAGAAGGAGGAGCTGAAACTGATCAAGTAGAGGAAACACCAACGCAAGATCAGCCTAGCACACCAAATATTTCAGAAGATTGAATATCAGAACTAGAAAATACCGTTTTAGATGAATAAATCATGAAAAATGGTTAAAAATGAAAAGAGAGCATAGATGCTCTTTTTTTATTTTGGAATTAAGATGCATTTTAGTAAAAATTACAGAAAAATAATGCTTGAGTCATCTACAAGCATTTGTTATAATTTTTACACACGAGTAAAAAAAACATAATTCGCCTTATAGTGTGAAAAAACTAAAAAATACTTTGTGTTTTTTCGTGGTGCATGCTATAATGTAGAAGTTGTTATTAGATTGGAGGGATTTTAGTGCGAGTAAATCTTACATTAAAATGTACAGTTTGCGGTGAAGAAAACTACATTTCTAAAAAAAATAAACGTAATAACCCAGAACGTCTTGAGATGAATAAATATTGCCCACGTTGTAAAAAAGCAACTGCTCATCGCGAGAAAAAATAAGGAGCTATTCCTTTTTCAAAATCCTGTTTATACAGGATTTTTTTTTTTTTTGTCTCATTTTTTAGAAAAAGGCTTTATTTGAGATGAACGAGAATGTTATGGAGAAAATTGAAGCATAATAAAAAGAGAATGATTCAATAGAGAGGTTAAACTTCTTCGTATGAGATTCATTCTAAAACAGAAGGCTTAATAAGATATCGATATAAAATGAGCAGTATGCTGAATTTCGTTCCATGTAAAAGAAAATGGTTTCAAATTTAAAAGGTTATAATCTTTAAGAAGTCGATGAATCACTTTTAAACGAAATATGTTTTAGAAGAAAATGAAAAATGTCAAAATGTCAAAAAACGTATCGAAATAAGACGAAAACGTTTTAATGAAAAAAAGAGGTCATAATGTTTGTGAATAAATGAATTATAGGATATAATGGAATTAAATGAGGCATCGGTTACATCTTGAATTTTCAAATAAGGTGATTTCAAGTCATAAAAATAAATGATGCACTCAAATAACATAAATAGAGGTGACAGCCATGAAAACTGGAGTAAGACGTGTTGTCTTAGTAGGAACAGGATTTGTAGGAATGAGCTTTGCTTATTCAATGTTAAACCAAGGTGGATTAGAAGAATTCGTCTTAATCGATGTAAACAAAGACAAAGCTGAAGGGGAAGCAATGGACTTAAGCCACGGGTTACCTTTCGCACCACATAAAATGGATATTTGGGCAGGAACATATGAAGATTGCCGTACAGCTGATATCGTTGTAATCACAGCGGGAGCTGCACAGCAACCAGGTGAAACACGTTTAGATTTAGTTGAGAAAAATGCACGTATTATGCGTGGAATTGTTCGTGACATCATGAAATCAGGATTCAACGGAATCTTAGTCATTGCAAGTAACCCAGTTGACGTTTTAACTTATGTAGCTTGGCAAGAATCAGGATTACCACGCCACCGTGTAATCGGATCAGGAACAACTTTAGATACAGCTCGTTTACGTTATGAAATCGGTAAATACTTAAATGTTGACCCACGTAACGTTCACGGATATATCGTTGGAGAACACGGAGATACTGAGTTCCCATTATGGTCTCATACAACAGTTGGGGTAATGCCATTATTAGATATCATCAATGATAACCCACAATATAAATTTGAAGATTTAGAACAAATCTACGTTAATGTACGTGACGCAGCTTACCACATCATCGATCGTAAAAAAGCAACTTACTACGGAATCGGTATGGCATTAACTCGTATTGTTAAAGCTATTTTAAGTGATGAAAACAGTTCATTATCAGTATCTGTTTACTTAAATGGACAATATGGACAAAATGATGTATTCGTAGGGGTTCCTGCTATCATTAACCGTAACGGAGTACGTGAAGTATTTGAATTAAATATCACAGGATCTGAACGCGATAAATTAGCTAAATCAGTGGCTGTTTTAAAAGAAACGTTAGACTCTGTACGTTAATTTAACGTTACCTTAAACACACTACTTTTATGAAGTAGTGTGTTTTTTTTAATGATATGTAACGGGTTAGCTTTTGAGGATGGAAGGGTTTCATCTTTATATTTGAGAAGAGTTATGTTAAAATATTATTCGAAAATATTAAATCTCGATTCGACAGATATTGAATCATATTCATAAATGAACGTAAGATCATTCAAACTTAGAAGGAGGACAAAAGAGATGAAAAAATACGTATTCGGAATTGATGTTGGTGGGACAACAGTCAAGTGTGGATTATTCTCTTCTAAAGGTGAATTATTAGAAGCATGGGAAATTGTAACGAACAAAGATAATAATGGTGAAAATATTCTTTCAGATATTGCTAAAACAATTGACGCTAAATGCGCTGAAAAAGGAATTAACAAAGATGAAGTTGAAGGAGTAGGGGTGGGAGTACCTGGTCCTGTTAATAATGAAGGAATTGTAGTAGTCGCTGTTAACTTAGGTTGGTCGACAAAAAATGTTAAAGAAGAGTTAGAATCGTTAGTTAACTTACCGGTGGCTGTTGGAAATGATGCAAACGTTGCGGCTTTAGGAGAATTATGGTTAGGAGCAGCAGCAGGTGCTAAAGATGCTATCATGTTCACATTAGGAACAGGAGTGGGTGGTGGTGTCATCATCGACGGTAAAGTGATTGCAGGTGTTCACGGTGCTGGTGGAGAAATTGGACATATCGCAGTTGTTTTAGAAGATGGAAATCAATGTAACTGTGGAAAAAAAGGATGTTTAGAAACGGTTGCTTCAGCAACTGGAATTGTTCGTGAAACAGAAAAATATTTAGCAGCAACTGAAGAGGCATCAACGTTACGCGATTTAGAAAAAATCGAGGCAAAAGACGTTTTCGATGCAGCTAAAGCAGGAGATGTAGTTGGAATCAAAATGGTAGATCAATTAGGACGCTACATTGGATTAACAGCGGCTAACTTAGCAGCAACAACGGATCCTGAAAAAATCATTATTGGTGGTGGAGTTTCAAAAGCAGGAGATATCTTAATTGAAACGATTAAAAAACATTACCAAGCCTTCGCATTCAGTGCGGTTCGTGAAACAGAATTTGTATTAGCTGAACTTGGAAATGACGCTGGAATCGTCGGATCAGCTTATTTAGCAAAAACATTATAATCACTTCGGATTAAGCACCCTATTTATTAGGGTGCTTCCGTCGTCAATGAGGTGTTAAAAATGAAAGTTTTCCCACTTATTTTAGGGCCTGTTCAAACAGCCTGTTACCTTGTCTCAAATGGCAATAAAGCCGTCGTCATTGATCCGGCTGCGAATGCGCAAACGATTATTAGACACCTAAAAACGAAAGGATTAGAACTTGAAGCTATTTTACTGACACATGGTCATTTTGATCATATTGGAGCAGTCAATGAATTAGCAACTCATTACCAAGTTCCCATTTATGCGCATAAAAAAGAAAAAGAATATTTTGAAAATCCAGATGTTAATTTATCACCTATGATTTATGAACGTCTTGTGTTAAATCCTAATTTTGATTATCAATTTTTAGCAGATGGAGCCAAATTTGATTGCATCGATACAAACATTCAAGCTTTCCATGTGCCAGGACATACAACAGGAAGTTTGTGTTTTTATTTTAAAGAAGGTGACATGCTCTTTACAGGGGATACCTTATTCAAAGGATCCATTGGTCGCACCGACTTTATTTATGGAAATCATGATCAGTTAGTAACTGGTATTAAGAAAAAGCTGCTAACATTACCCAAAAATACCCTTGTTTATCCAGGGCATGGTGATTGTACAACGATTGAAGAAGAAACAAATCATAATCCATTTTTAAAATAAAAAGTCGCTCATATAGCGACTTTTTTTTAGTCTTCTAAATCTTTTGGAACGTCGATCAAGGGTTCTTTTAAATCATTTTCAATGAGATTGATTTGATTTCCTTGTAAAATATTATGGCTTTGTAAGTTATGATAGCCATTCATTAAGATTCCAATACTATTGTAATGAACCACAACGTTTTGAGAGATTTTATTGTGACTACCATTAAGATTTATACCTGTTTGATGGCCGCTTTGAATGGTATTTCCTGTAATCTCACTGTAGTCAGTATATAAATCAAGTCCGGTTTCATTCGCTTTTAAGGTATTTTGACAGATGGTGGCTTGATTGTGACCGATTAAAATCCCGCAAGCATGACAGTGGCTAATATTGTTTTTAACGAGCTGCGAACTTCCGTTTTGAACTAAAATTCCATATTTCGAATCATCAATTGTATTTTTGTAAAAAATATGATGTTTTGATCCATTTGAGACAATCCCAAGAGCATACGTTTCGATATGAGTTAAAAGATTTTTGATGAAATAATTATGGCAAGAAGGACCTAAGGCGACCACTCCACGAGAACAGTTTTGAACTCGATTCGCCTTGAAAATATTATGGTTTCCCGAAAATGAAATGGCGCTACTTTTATTATCCATGAGGTGACAGTGCAGAAGTTGGTTATGGTGTCCTATAAACGAAATACCACTTTGTTGATGATTAGCACACGTGATTTGGTAAAAGGTATTATAATTTCCAATTGAGACAATACCTGCTATAAAGTTAATGATTTGCACTCCTTGGATTTGGATGTGATGTGAGTCGATTTCAATGCCAATATTAGCTTGATTTTCTCCGTCAAGGATGACGCTTCCAGGGTGGGCCAGCAGATAGAGATGTTCTTTTTTTATGATTTGAAGTGATTCATGATAGATACCAGGTTTAATCCTAATGGTATCGCCACTATGAGCAGCGTTAATAGCGGCTTGTATGGTTTTGTAATGATGTGGGACGTTTAAAGTACTCATATTTTCACTCCCTGATTTAAGCTTGGTTATAGTATTAATTTATTCTAAGTGGGAGGTTTTGTGCCTAAATAAAAAGCAATGAACCGTCTGGACATTGCTTTTTTGGAGGTTAATAAAGTTTTAACGCAGATTTAATATAATCAACAGTTTCTAAAATTCCTAGTTCATCAATTTCAATCGTTAAATGAGCGCAAGACTCATACCATTGATGTCGTTTTTTATATAGGGTTTCAAGTTTTGTTTGAATGTCTTCATCTTGAAGCAGTGGACGATTTGTTGGATTAATGCGATGAATTAAGGTTTTAATTTCTGCTTTTAAATAGATGACGGTTGCCTCATTTTGAATCAGGTGACGATTAGCCTCAGTTACAATGATTCCACCACCCGTTGAAATGATATCAACATGTGATAGAAGCTCTGAAAGGGCATGAGTTTCACAATCTCTAAAGTAAGATTCACCGTGATGTTCAAATAAGTAAGAAATGCTTTGTTGTTCTTTTTCTTCAATGTATTGATCGGTATCGACCCAGGATTTAGATAAGTCAGCCGCTAATGCTTGACCAATTGTTGTCTTGCCACTGCCCATCATCCCAATTAAAATGATTGATTTCATGAATAATCACCCGTGTACTAGTGTATAGGTTTTACTTTTTTTATCGTAAGATACTTTTGCTTTACCTAAATACTCATTATAGTAGACCTGATAAGTGACATCAAGGCTTTGGGTATAATTTGAATATTTTAGCATCGCACTTGCCCCATTACTTAGGGTAATCGTTTTAGAAGATTCATATTTAGGAATTGTTTGCAAAGGATCTGTGATTTCATCAAGCACGAATTTCAGACATTCCTTTTCAAGTAAGGTCAACGTGAGATACTCTCTTCTTTTTTCAAACAGTAAGGTCTGGCTTTGAAGCTGTTGCGATAAGGTTAGCAAGAGGGTGGCCATAATCAAGGCAAGGGTAAGCGTAAGACAAAGAATGCTTCCCTTTTCATTATTAATCATCAGACATCAACTCCTCATTAATCATTTCATCTTCAACGATTAGATCATCATCTCTTTCTTCAAAGAACTCCTCATTTGGAAAGGGGACATCGAGACTGTCTTCAGAGAACCCTTTGTCTAGTAATGAATGATTATTATTTTCTTCTAGAGGGAATGAGAGATCATCTAGCTCTTCTAAAAGCTCCTCATCTTCAAGTAATTCAATAGTAGGAAGCGGAAGATTAAAGGTGTTTAAATATACAGTCATACTTTGAGAAGAGGTTTTTAAATGAATGGTGGCATAATTAGCTTGATGATCCTTTACATTTAAGGTTTTACAATGATACAAGGCAATCTCGCCGCCTTTTCCATTGACCTGACGCATCAATCGCTCATCGGAGATAAAGTAAGAAATAGTGTCTCCATTTGATTGGTGAAGATTAAGGATTTGATGATTAGGAGAAGAAAAATAAAGGGAAAGTCGAGCTTCAATTTGGATTTGTGTGGCGAGAGCTTCTAGTTCATTTAATAAAACAGCATCAGTATTCGAGGCATATAATTTTGTGACTTGAATAAGGCTAAGTAAGGTAATAAGTAATAGTGAGGTGATGATGAGTGCAATTAAATGTTCAAGCAATAGAAATCCTTTTGAATTAAGCTTACAAACAAAGTGTTTTTTCATAAGTTGCTCCTAAGGGATAATGGGCACAAACTTGATGGGGTGAAAAGGTTATTTTATAAGGAAGCGGGGAGTCAAAATATAGGGTGTCTGGAAATGTTTTTTGTTGATATAAAAGTTCATCTTTAAGTTGATAGATTTGATTGAAAATAAGTTGTTCTTGAGTGAGTTGATGACGGGCCATTAAAAGATTCGGAAGCATTTGAAGCAAGGTGCTCAACACGACACCCAAAATAATCAAACTGATTAAGCACTCATATAAAATAAATCCTGATTCACGCTTAAGTTTCATCTAATATCTACACCTCCTGCGCCGATTGAAAAGACAATCGATTTTTTGAAATGACGACTATTGACGACAATGGTTTGACCTTTATCAATATGACCAAAAATATTGAATGATAAGGTGATAATGGATTCAGAAGCATTAAGGCTGACACCTGGAGGCAAATAGCGACGAAAATAGAGCGTTTTCTCATCGGTGGAAGAAACATCATAGTAACCTTGTTGTCGATAAATTTTTAGTTGGATGAGCTGTGATGATTTTGGCATCATGTTCGCTTGACGAATATAAGCGAGATCCGCTTGGATGGTAGCTAACGTTTGATTCAGATTAATGTAATCATAGAGTTTCATGAAAGAGGTTGAAGTCGCTAAAATAAGGGCACTCGTAATAGAAAGCGCGATGAGTGCTTCAATTAAGGTGAAACCTTTTTGATTTTTGAGCATGGGTATTTATTTTACTTCTCCAGTAGCTTTATCATAAGAAAAATTAGTTGTACCACAAATTTTTGTCAGATTATTAGTAGCACTACTATCGATAGAATCTACTGTTTCGGGATACGCTCCATTTGTAAGTTTAATTGCCACAGCCTGTGATGTGAGTGAGTTTTTATAAGCTACACATCCATCTTCGTTAGCTTTAGTAATATAGTTAGCTGCATTTGGAATAATGAGTAGGGTTAGAATACTTACCACTATTAAAACAATCATCATTTCAATTAGGGTAAATCCTTTTTGGTTTAATTTTTTCATTGTTTGTTCCTCCTAGAGTTTTTTAGATGATGTCAATCATTTGAAAGACGGGTTGTAAGATACTTAAGTAGATCAAGATGATGATAATGCCAATGAGCATTAACAGACTGAATTGAAGAATTTTGAAGCTTTGACTTAGCAAAGCAGATAACTGTTTGAATTCTGAGTGAGAGTAGTAAGCAAGTTCAGCTTGAATACTTCCAAGGGTTAGGGCATGAGCCATCGTGAGCCTGAAGTAGGGGGTAAAATACGGAGATTGATGGAAGGCAAGTTCTAGTGGTGTTCCAGCTTCAAGGGTTTGATTGAATTCTTTGATGATGAGTTTGATAAAGGGGATGGTTTCAAATTTTAGCATCATCTCAAGACTTTCTTTTAAGGATAAGCCACAGGTTAAGAAGATAAGCCATTGACTGCTAAAATAGTAGCTAAAGATTTTTTGCATGAGCGAACGTAATAAGGGGAGTTTAAATAACCATTGTTTGACGTGGGCTTGAAAGGGGATAGACTGCCATTTCAAAATGAGGGTCATGAGGATGGTTAGTAAAGCGATGACTCCGATCAAGCATCCAATGATGATAAAGATCGTTTGCAAGAAGTCAGTATCGCCGGATAAATTGAAACTATCGTAAAAGCTTTGAATTTTTGGCATGAAGAGAATAAACACGGCGATTAAAATGAGACTCATGAGGCCAAATAAGGTGAGGGGATAGCGAATTTTTTTAGAGAGGTCTGACCGATTTTTAAGATGAAAGTCGCTATAATCAGCGGCCTTTTGTAAGCCTTGTAGTAAGGCTCCTGCTTGCTCACTACTACGAATCATGTAAATAATCCGATGTTCGAAGTGGCACTCTTCTAAGGTATCGGCAAAGTTTTGACCTTGTAAGCAGGCAATAATCATAGGATCAACGGCGTGTTTTTTAAATAGAGTTTTCATGATAGCAAGGGCATCGGCAATCGAGAAGCCATTTTCTAACAGTTGACTAAACCGGGATAAAAATTTTTGTTGCATGCTTAAGCTCCAATATGATTTTAGGCTCTTTGTTGTTGGCATTGTGAAAACTCCTCATCTAGTGTGAGATACGATGGTTGAACTGGACTTCCTTCATTTAAATGATGGAATAAGACGTCAAGATGATCATCAAAACAAAGTTCAAAAAGAGCCTTTTGTTCATCATCAAATTTAATGAGACGCTGATTCGCTACACCAATGACTCCTTGTTCTAGTTCTTGAAGAGTAATGCCTAAATCAAGTAGACGGTTAATCGTTCCGAGCACATTTTTAGCATGCACCGTGGAAATCACCAAATGACCCGTAAAAGCGGCACGTAGAGCCTGTCTCGCTGTTTGACTGTCTCGAATTTCACCAATGATAATAACATCGGGATCATGACGTAAAATCTCTTTAATCCCAACATCATACGTCATGCCCATTGTTTCATTCACTTGCATCTGAATGATGTCTGGCTGCTGATATTCGACTGGATCCTCAATGGTTACAATACTTTTTCCAAGCTCTTGCTTCAAATAATCAATTAGCGCATAAGTCGTTGTTGTTTTGCCAGAACCAGTCGGACCACTAATTAGCAAAAGTCCTGCTTGTTTCGTCGCCATCTGCTGAAGCGCGGCTACATTTCGATAAAAATACGGAATCTCATGAAGTTGCTTTTGGTGTGTGTGATTAATCAGCCGCAACACAAGGCTTTGATAGTGTTGAGTGGGAAGAATGGAGACCCGACAATAATAGGTAAGTTCTTGATTTTGAAGCCTCAAGAGACCTGATTGAGGTTGTTTGGGGTGCATGAGTGAGAGTGAGGCTTGGAATTTAATATAGGCTAATAGACTTTCATATTGAGTGATTAAAAGTTCTTCATATGGGACCATAAACGCTCCGACTCGAAATTCGATGCACATCTTTTCATTCTTCATGACAAAGTGAATGTCACTCGCTTTTAATTCGTGAGCACGTTCTAAGATAGCTAAAAGTTTGGATTGAATTGGCATTGATCTTCACCTCCTGACATATATTACGCTTGAAACTTTAGGTTTCTTTTTTTTGTTTGAAAAAGATGAACGGGGTAGATACCGTTTCACGCCAACGAAATGTGATTATACTATAGTAACGAAATTTTATTAAAATAGGTGAACAGATATGAACAATAAAATAACAGAAGATAAAATGTTACAGGTTTTAGATACTTGTTATGAAAAAGCTATTCAAGGGCTACCAGGTTTTGAAACTGCTCAAGAACTTGGAGATAAATATTTAGAAAAATATCAAGATGTTGAGAAAGCCATTGATAAATTTATCGCTTTTCAAGAAGCGAAATGTATGACAAGTGGATTTATAACTGGATTGGGAGGAGTGTTAACTTTGCCGGTTGCTATCCCTGCCAATGTAGCATCGGTTTTATATGTTCAAATTCGAATGATTGCTGCTATTGCCCATATGAGAGGATATGATGTGTTAGATGACCAAGTTAAAACATTTATTTATGTGGCGTTAACTGGGAATTCTGCAGGAGAAATTTTAAAACAAAGTGGCATTCAAATTGGTGTCAAAATGGGGACATCTTTAGTAAAAAAAATCCCAGGTAAAGTGTTAACTAAAATTAATCAAAAAGTCGGATTTCGATTATTGACCAAAATGGGGAAAACAGGTGCAATTAATTTAATTAAATTAGTTCCGATTACAGGTGGAATTGTGGGAGGAGGTTTTGATTTGATTAGTACAGCTACAATTGCTAAAACAGCTAAAAAAATTTTTGTCTAAAACTTCATCCGAACTTCATGGAAAAATATTGCATAATTGATTAGAAGTCAGTAGAATAGGATTATAATTGATGAAAGTGATGTGAGAGAATGTTTTGGACAATTCCCTTTTTTATAACTGGCGGTGTTCCGTTTATTTTAGTTTTAATTGCCTTATTTCAAAAGATAGAGTGGCGTGGTGAAATTAAACGACATGCACGTGCTCAATTTCAAAATAATTCATGGGCTAAATTTGCACTAATTTATGCTGGAATTTGGATTGTGATGGCGATTGTGTCTAATCTGATTTCCTTTATCCCGCTTTTAAATGTGTTACTGAATATGGCAGTGACTGGATTGGTTGGGTATGGGTCTGTTGATGTCCTAAGAAAAATTCGTCGTGGTGAAGATTTTACGATTCGTGACTTTTTCCCGACTGATGAGTTAGGGTCGGTGATGGCCTTAACGTTTGTAAAGGATATTTACCTCTTTTTATGGTCATTATTATTTGTCATTCCAGGCATCATTAAGGGCTATTCGTATTCACAAGTTTATTATATTGCGAATGAAAATCCAGGGATGTCAGTGGATGATATCATTACTGAAAGCCGTGAAATGATGGATGGACATAAATGGGAGTTATTTATTTTACAAGTTAGTTTTATTGGTTGGGGAATTTTAGCTGCCTTAACGTTAGGGTTAGTAGGACTTTACATTTTGCCACTATACTCAATGTCTCTTTATCTATTCCACGAGTATGTCAAAAAGGGCTATCTTCAATCAAACACTCATAAAAATGTGTACACAATTTATTAAGAAGGGACTGAAAAGTCCCTTTTTTATGACGTGAAATCTGATGAGAAGAGAGGGAGATGATGAATGAGATTGAGATAAAATGGGATAATCTTTAAACCTAAAAACATTAGAATTTAGACTAAAATAAGGATTGTTTTTATGTCAAATGGGTTTTTCTTTAATAAATGAATTCAAAGTAGAAATATTGATTTATTAAAGAAAGGTAAAACATGTTAAGAATTGACTGTTTTTGTTTTTTCATTAATATAATTGAAATTTGAGAGGATAATTTTGAGTATCTTAAAGGAGGAATCGATGATGTTATATCTTGTTTATATTTTCGCAGGAATAGGGGCAGGTGTTGTAACAGGACTTGCAGGTCTTTCGGCGGCAGTCATCATTACACCTTTACTAGTCAGTATTTGTGGATGGAAGAGTTATGATGCTGTAACAGTTGCGCTTGCAGCAGATGTTTTGGCTAGTTTATTGACGGCATATACTTACTATAAAAACAAAAATATTGATTTAAAGCATGGGATGCTAGTAGCAATGACTGCTTTTGTCGGAACGATTGTTGGGAGTTACAGTGGATTTCTTTTTTCTCAGTCGCAACCAGATGGACTTGGCTATATTTCAATGTTAACAACTATTTTTCTCGGGATCAAGTTTTTAGTCAAACCCATTGAGGAAGGGCATGATGCAGAAGCTGGACTAGAACAGATTAGTAAGAAAAAAATGATACAGGCCATGATTTTTGGATGTGGAATCGGTTGGATTTGTGGTTTTACTGGAAGTGGCGGAGGAATTTTAATGCTGACAGTGTTCACTTTACATCTGGGTTATAATTTAAAAGTAGCGGTCGGAACAAGTACGATGATTATGACACTAGTGGCTTTAATTGGAACGATTAGTCATTTTTCTATGGGGGCAAGCATACAGGTTATTCCGATGTTAGTCGTGATTATCTGTTGTGTAGTAGCGGCTTATGTGAGTGCTAAATTTGCGAACAAGTGTGAGATTAAAACGTTAAATAAAGTAGTAGGAATGTGCCTTGGTATTCTTGGAATCATCACGATTTTAATCAAATTAATATAATTGAGGTTGATCAGTTACCATTTAAAATAATGGCGATAACAAAAAGGATGTCTTGCTGACATCCTTTTTGTTAGTTCTATTAAGATAGCGTATTGATTAGAGCGGAAGAATAGATCTTGTAATATGATAATTGAGCTTATAATCTCCGAGTGCGTCTTCAACGGATAAGATAATGGCATAGTTTCCTGTTTTTTTGATTTTTAGATGGTTGTAATAAGAGGTCGAATCGGTTATTTCAAACTCATCGATAACGCCGGTTTCATTGATTAGATAGTAATGATAAACGCCACTAGAGGTTGGGATAACTTCAAATTCTAGAGTTAGCTTGCTACCACGTGTTAAATTTCCTTCGTGAACGAGATAAAGACTCGTTTGAGGTTCAACAATAGCTCCACCTATTGTATAATTCACTGGAATAAACGGTTTTTGTTTGGGATAAGAGAAACGAGTCTCTGTCTTTAAGTCACTTAATTCATAGGTTACACCTGTTTCAGTGGATGTAATTTGCTCAGCGATATGATCTAAGACGGCATCACAAACCGTTGAAGTGGTGATGGTTGAAAAGGCAAAAGGACCTAATAACAGTGCTCCACTCAATGTGATAAAAATTCCTGTTATGATGATGACGAGTAAATATTTTTTGATAATAGACATGCTACCCTCTCCCCCCTTAAAGTAACCGCTTACTAATAGTGTATCACATGTCTGTTTATGACGAAAGCCTTAATAGAAAAAGTTTTTTTATGGCTTAAGAAAAATAATTTCAAAAGGCATGAGAATCTCTGAAGCATTCATCTTTAGTGGCAATACTCTCTTACTTTACCGTTTACTAGATTAACTAGGGGACGGAATAGGCTCTGTGTTTTATTTGAATGATCATGTTACCTACTCTTTAAAACGTCTTATTTTAAGGGAGTTTTATCAGTGCGGAAACGTTAAATGAAATTTTTAAGTCGATTTGTGCTATAATAGGTTAGTTAAGAAAGTGAGTGATGATATGATCCGAGTATCGCAGATTAAAATTTCAATTGAGGATCCGATTGAAAAAGTAAAAGAATTAGTGTTAGCACAATTAAAGCTTCGTGAAGAAGATTTACTGGAATATAGAATTTATAAACAGTCAATTGATGCGCGTCGTCGCGGAAAAATGGAGTTCGTTTATACCGTCGATATTGCCCTTAAAAATGAAGACCAAATTTTGAAGTTAAATCGACCAAATATCGTTAAAACACCTGAATTAAATTATGCGTATCCCTCTATGGGAGAAAAACAGATGTCTCACCGTCCAGTAGTCGTTGGCTTTGGACCTGCTGGGATGTTTTCAGCATTAATTTTAGCGGAAATGGGGTATAAACCAATCGTTCTTGAGCGTGGTGGAAGTGTGGATGACCGTGTGAAATCGATTGAGGAATTTTGGAGCGAAGGAAAGTTAGATCCAAATTCAAATGTTCAATTTGGTGAAGGTGGAGCCGGAACGTTCTCAGATGGGAAGTTAACGACTCGTGTTAAAGATTTACGTGGACGTAAGGTGTTAGAAGCGTTAGTTGAAGCGGGAGCACCAGAAGATATTTTATATATGGCACATCCTCATGTTGGGACGGATTTATTACGTGGTGTCGTTAAAAATATTCGTGAAAAAATTATTTCGCTTGGTGGAGAAGTTCGCTTCAATACACAAGTGACAGATTTTATCGTTGAAAATAATCAAATCACAGGAGTTAAAGTAAAAGGTGGAGACGTCATTGAATCTAATCATGTGATTGTGGCAATTGGACATAGTGCACGTGATACGTTCTATCACATGTATGATCGTGGGGTTCAATTTACAGCTAAACCATTTGCAGTAGGAGTTCGTGTTGAACATCCTCAAACGCTAATTGATCAAGCTCAGTATAAAGAATTTGCAGGTCATGAGAAATTAGGAGCAGCAGAATATCGTTTAACACATACGGCATCAAATGGTCGAGGCGTTTATACGTTCTGTATGTGCCCAGGTGGTTTAGTCGTTCCATCAAGTTCTGAAAAAGGGCGTCTCGTAACGAATGGAATGAGTGAACATGCGCGTGATCAAGAAAATGCGAATAGTGCCTTATTAGTGCAAGTATTTCCAGAAGACTTTGGATCAGATCATCCATTAGCAGGGGTGGAGTTCCAACGTCGTTTAGAAGAAAAAGCTTTTGGTATGGGTGGAAGTAATTACACAGCCCCAGCTCAACTTGTTGGGGACTTCTTAAAAGGACAAGCGTCTAAAAAACTTGGAAGTGTGACCCCTTCTTATGCATTAGGTGTTAAATTAACGAATTTGAATAAATTATTACCAGATTATATTACAGATGCCATGCGTGAAGGCTTAATTGCATTTGATCGTAAACTAAAAGGATTTGGGATGCATGACGCTGTGATGACGGGAGTCGAGTCTCGTTCATCTTCTCCAGTACGTATTGATCGTGATAGCGAAAGTTTACAATCATTAACGGTTAAAGGGATTTATCCATCAGGTGAAGGAGCTGGATTTGCAGGTGGAATCGTCTCAGCGGGTATCGATGGAATTAAATGTGCTGAGGCATTGGTTCGTGAATTTCACAAAATGTAATTAAAATTAAATAATTAGATAAAACGCGTTATAAATTCATCGTATTTCATCATATTATGATAGGGATTAAAGAGCATTAAAATTATATTACGAGGTGAATTTATGGCGCGTCTTTTATATATAAAGGCTAATCCGAAAGCTAATGATCAGTCGTTAACCTTTACATTATCTGATTTTTTTATTAAACAATATCAATTATCACATCCAAATGACACGGTCGAAGTGTTAGATTTGTATCAAACGATTATGCCGATTATGGATTGTGAGCGATTAGCATTGTATAATCAAGGAAAAGAAACAGAAATTCGGCATTTAGCAGAGCAATTTAAATCTTTTGATAAGTGTGTGATTGCGGCCCCCGTTTGGAATCATAGTTTTCCAGCGATGCTAAAAATTTATTTAGATAATATCGTGTATCGTCATGTGACATTTGGTTATCAAGACGGAAAAGTAGCTGGTCTTTGTTCGGATATGAAAGTGATGTATATTTCAACATCCGGACAACCTTATAGCGGCAATCGTTCTTTTTTAAATCATCATGTTTCGCAAGTTGAAGCTGTGCTGAGTCTCGTTGGAATTACTGACGTGGATTCAATTACCCTTTGGGGACGTAACAGTTTTAACGAGGATCAACTCAAACAACAAATTTGTTTACTACAAAATCAAATGGTTCAAAAAGCCAAACAGTTTTAAAAAAAAGGTCACAAAGCCAAATGCTTCGTGACCTTTTTTTAAGGTTTCAATTTAATTACTTGACCAGGTGCTAATTGTAAATCTTCATTTAACATCAATAATTCTTCAGGTGTTAATTTAAACCGAATGAGTAGATCTTGAATCGTTTCATCTGATTTAACGACGTGTTGATTGAGATGTGGAAGTAGGGGAACTTTAATTTGACGGTTAGCTTTAATAATGAGGGGTTGATTTCCATTCAGTTGGATCAATACTTTTGGAGTAGTTTGAAACAGATTGGCAATCGTTTGAATTGAATCAGTCGATTTAATCATATAATTTGCTACTTCAATACGTTCATTTTCCATACGACTCACTTCCTTCCTTTTCTTCACGTCATGATGTAAGAAATCGCTTTATCTACTATAACGTATGCAAAGAGATTGGGCAATTGACCTATTTTAACTCATTATTTTAGTCATCAAATAAACACAATTTTGACTTTCACTCATACCATACAGTAAAAGAGTGAAAGGAGGAGTACAGATGAGTAATATTTTAATTGCTTGGGTAACCTATACGATTGTCTTACATCTTGAAATGAACAGTTCATTGCACGAAGAATTAGAAGCAGACATCAATCAGCTTATTATTTTAGGTTCATTACTTCATAGTAATGAAGTAAGTACGACTCTTCGTTCTCGACTTGAAAAAGGGGCTTTGCTTCTTCATGAAAATCCTCAGCTACGTGTCATTGTGACGGGAGGAAATGGAACAGATTTGAAACTTCCAGAGGCCCATATCATGAAAAACGTATTGATAGAAGAATTTGGGATTTCAGAAGATCGTATTATCGTTGAAGATTTAGCCAGAAATACATTTGAAAATTTATTGTTTTGTAAACCTTTAATTAAAGAAGAACGCGTTGCGATTGTAACCAGTGAATTTCACAGCATTAGAACGAGATTACTTGCTCACCGATTACATCTTAACTGTCAGCTTATTGGAGCGAAAACTGATTCAAGAAAACGATATAAGTGGGAATTAAGGGAACAGTTAGCACTTGTGAAATCTTTATTTTTAGATCGAGAAAAACGGTAAAATTTAATCATATTTGTTAGGAATTGATGTTTTTACAAGAAAGTATTGAACTTTCTATTCTGAAGGACTATAATCAACTCATCAGTCGAAACTATAAGTCCCGATAAGTTTTCTAGAGTTTTTGAAAACTTTAACAAGACTATAGTTTCTATTCGTACTAAAGTATTTGAATAATGATGACTGAAATCAGATCGTGACAGGATTAATCAGTCAGTATATAGAGGTGAGTTCGTGGAAGCATGTTGTGTTGATTCAATTCATAATGATGTCATTAAAAAAGTAAAAGATGTCATGCCAAGTGATGAAGAATTACTGAAATTATCAGATTTATATAAAGCGATGGGAGACTTGACTCGTATTCGAATCATCTCAGCCCTTGTTAACTCGGAAATGTGTGTGTGTGATTTAGCCTCCTTACTAGATATGACACACTCAGCGATTTCACATCAGTTACGTGTTTTAAGACAGGCTCATTTAGTCTCGTTTCGTAAAGAGGGAAAAGTCGTTTACTATTCTTTAGATGATAATCATATTAAAATGTTATATGAACAAGGATTAGTCCATGTTTTACATCAACATTAAAAAAGAAATCAGTGCGTACCGCTGATTTCTTTTTTGCTTTTTGCACACTAAATGAGAGAGAGGAAGATATTCATTAGAGAAAGGGGGATAAAAAATGATGAGAATATTAATGATTGTCGTCTTATTAGTCATTGTTGATTTTTTTACTGGCTATGTGAAGGCCTATTTGAAGTGTCAGTTAAATAGTTCAGTGGGATTAGATGGATTGATTCGTAAGGCCATGATTTTATTTTCGATGCTTGTGTTTAAATTACTCGATGAGATGCTTGGCTTTAATTTACTCAATTTATTACCAAGTGAGGGGATGTTATTTTTTTGTGAAATGGGAGTGGAGAACGTCGGATTAATGGAGATTTTAGGAGGTGGTGTAGTGTTGCAAGAGGGGACCTCGATTTTAGAAAATCTTCATGAACTCGGAGTACCTATTCCTACGGTTTTAGCGCGACGTATTGAACGAATTAAAGAGGTGTTTTTGGATGAAAGGGGAGATAAATACGAATCAACCGACGGATGATGGGATGATTGCAGCAAGGGTTAGGGCTTAAATTAAATTGGGATGAGAAATGAATGATGAGCTTTTCTTTTTAACGAATATATGAGACGACGGTTAAAGAGATATCACGAAATAGTTTTTTTGTCATAGGATGTAGTATAAACAGTGAGATAAATGAATAAATTGATACAAATGAGGGTTTGTATCCTGAAAAAGAGTAGCGTGTAACTACTCTTTTTTTGTACCAGGGGGAGTGAGAACATGATTGTGAATGAAGAAGGAATTTTAGAGTTTTTAAGTCAAACGAAAGACGCATTAGACTCTTATATCAATTTACGAAATACAAATATCTTAAGTGTTGCCTTTACAAAGGATGAATATGATGATTTTTTAAGTTTACTCTTTCATTTACAAATGTATGAACGCGAGTTAAACGAACTCATTGAAACGGAAGACTTAAAAGATGAACTTGTTCTGTGCTTAGCTGAGTTACTTATTTTCGATATTATTGAAGTTTGCCGTGAATTGCATGATGATTACGGCGAAGAAGCTCAATTAAAAGTTAGATATGGAGAACTTGATGAAGCTAAAATTGCGGTCATTCGATTGCTAAAAGGATTTCACCGGCCTTTAGTGGCAGATTGGCAGACACTTGATGAGGTCGCGACTGATGCTAAATTATTTATTACGATTGAAACTAAAGGAGACTATGCCTATTTTAAATCACATGAAACACAAAAAGACGCGTATTTGTATGCTATTAGTCATGGGATTGCAAAAGATCAGGTGTTTAATCGATTATTAATATGACCTCTTAGGAGGTCTTTTTTTGATAGGGATAACTGAAGATTCAACAAAGAAAAGGCTTTTGTCGCTATCTTTTATTAGAGGGGAATGTCAGGAAATATCTTCAATTAGCGTAATAAAATGAGGGGCGAGAAGCGTATAGTTTAATATAAAGTAAGGGGGGATCAGGGTGGGAATCAATCGCTTTAAACGATGGGTTTGGCAAGGTCGTTATCTTATTTTTTGTATCGTTACAATGATAATGGTTGTTTGTTTTTTACGTACTAAAGGAACAAATTCACAAGAAAGTGGGATAGCTCCGTATCAAGAAGAAAGTGTCCAAGTTTTGAAAAAATTAGAGGAAGTGAGTGTGAGTGAAGTACTAGACATGATTGCAAATAAACAAGCTAAAGAGCCCGATAGATTAGAAATAAATCAAGAAGAATGTGATTTTAAACAATACTTTGCGTCTTCTGTTTTTATGGGAGACTCGATTGTTGAGGCCTTTACCGCGTATGATTATTTAGATCCTTCTTCTGTTGTAGCGAAAGTTGGACTTCGACTTGCAACAGCAGAGGAAGAAGTTCAAAAAGTCATTCGTTTAAGTCCTGATGAAGTCTTTTTACTTTTCGGTGCGAATGATTTACTCGTCTATAAAACGGCGGATCAATACATTGAACGATATGAGGCCTTAATTCAAGAAATGAAACAGGCATTACCTCATTTAAAGGTTTATATTGTGTCTATTTTTCCGATTCGAGAAGATATCGCCAAAAATATACCTGAGTTAAGTTTAGAACGTGTCACAGTTTTTAATGAGGCATTAAAGACATTATGTGAGGTGTCAGATTATCGTTTTTTAGATGTGGCTTCTTATGTGAGGGAAGACATGTATGAACCGGATGGAATTCATGTAAAATCGACGTTTTATCCGATTTGGATGCAAGTGATTAAAGCGTATAAGGAGGCAGAGCCAAAGTGATGAAAAAGTTAAGCATCTTGGTTTTAGGAAGCTTTATTTTAATCAGTATGTTAACAGGATGCGAGAAAGCAACCAATGTCTCACTAGAGCAGATTAAAGAGGCGCTACTCGTCGATGAAACGCGGGTTAAAGAGGTGGGGAGTAAGGAGTTAAGACGGTTCATTGGAGTTAATCCAAATGAGATTTTGGGTTATGTTTATTACGTGTCGATTTCATCGATGGAAGTTGAAGAGATATTGGTTGTCGAGGTTAAAGATCGTTCGCAACTTGAGGACATCGAGTCAATGGTTGAGGCTCGCGTTGAAAGTCAAATCAATCGTTTTAGCGGCTATAAGCCAGAAAATTGTAGCTTACTAGATAACTATGAGCTAAAAGTTCGAGGGAGTTATTTGTTTTTTGCGGTATCAAACGAAGTCGACACATACTGTGATGCCTTTTTGAATGCATTTAGGAAGTAGGGTGAGAATCAATGGTTTTTAGTAGCTTGTTTTTCATGTTTGTCTTTTTTCCTATCGTGTTTCTGGCTTATTTTTTGATGCCAAGACGGGGACGAAATCTCGTTTTATTAATCGCAAGTTTAGTATTTTATGCGTGGGGAGAGCCAAAATATATCGTCTTGATGCTTTTATCCATTGTTGTTAATTACGTGTTGGTTCTTTTGATGGAAAAAAATCCGAATCAAAAAAAAATCTTATTTATGGTGGCACTTCTTTTTAATTTAGGGTTACTTGGATTTTTTAAATACTATGATTTTTTCATTGAAAATGTTAATTACCTCTTTCATTTAAGCTTAGAGGGTCAACATATCCCGCTTCCGATTGGAATTTCATTTTACACGTTTCAAATTTTATCGTATGTTATTGATGCATATACTGGAAAAACTAAAGCGCAACAAAATATTATTTCATTCGCCTTGTATGTCACGATGTTTCCACAACTTGTAGCGGGACCGATTGTCAAATACACTGACATCCAAATTCAATTAAGCGAACGTCAGGAGAGTTTTGAAAAGATTGGATTAGGTGCGGAGCGCTTTATCGCAGGTCTTGCTAAAAAGGTGTTGCTTGCGAATACTATTGGGTATTTATTTACAACGATTCAAGAGATGGAATTTGGTAGTTTGTCAGTCCTAACGGCATGGCTTGGTATGATTGCTTTTACATTACAAATTTACTTTGATTTTAGTGGATATTCAGATATGGCGATCGGTCTTGGAAAAATGTTTGGCTTCGATTTTTTAGAAAATTTTAATGATCCGTATATTTCAAAAAGTGTCACGGAGTTTTGGCGACGTTGGCACATGTCACTGGGAGGGTGGTTTCGAGAATATGTTTATATTCCACTTGGAGGAAATCGATTAGGAATAAAAAAACAAATCAGGAATTTACTGATTGTATGGTTATTAACTGGACTTTGGCATGGAGCGAGTTGGAATTTTGTGATATGGGGCGTTTATTATGGCGTCTTGCTTTTTATTGAAAAAATCATCTTAAAGCAATGGCTTGAAAAATGGCCTTCATGGTTAAGACATGCGTATACATTAATCCTTGTGATCATAGGTTGGACGTTTTTTAGTATTGAAAATCTAGGGGACGCCTTTTCTTATTTAAAGGTGATGTTTGGATTTTCAGGACACGCGTTGTATGATAAAACGTCGATGTATTATTTGATGAGTTATGGCCTCTTATTGATTCTAGGAGTTATTTGTTCGACGCCACTTTTAAAACAGATTCAAATGACCTTAAAAAGCACCAAGTGGGGTGGATTACTGCTAGTGGTGCAAGTCACGCTCCTTCTTTTAAGTACGGCTTATTTGGTGACAACGACGTATAATCCATTTCTATATTTCAGATTTTAGGAGATGAGCTCATGAGGAAAGGGATGTATTGGAGTAGTTTAGCGTGTGTGTGGGTGATTTTTATTTTTGTGTTTTTTACGTTGAATTTATTAAGTGATAATGTAGCATTTTCAGAAATGGAGAACCGGAGCTTAGCACAAAAACCAACGTTTAAATGGGATCGGGTGCTAGAAGGTCGTTATAGCAGTAAATATGAAAAATATGTAAACGATCAGTTTTTTGGGCGAGATGCTTGGGTCCAAATGAAGTCTCAAACCGATTTGTTACTTGGACAAAAGGAGAATAATGGTGTCTACTTTGGATCTGATGATTATTTAATAGAGGCTTTTCATCCCGCTTCAGAGGAGATTCTTAATCAAAATCTGATAGCGATTAATGATTTTTCTAAGGAGTTAAAAACGTCTTTTTTAATGGTTCCCAATGCGGTCTATGTGTTAAGTGACAAACTTCCAAGAGAGGCACCGGTTATCGATCAACAGGCGTCTATTTTAAATTTTGCGAGTCAGTTAAGAGAGGATATCTTATTTGTAAATGCTACTGAAGCATTGAAATCGCATAAAGAAGAAGCGATTTACTATAAGAATGATCACCACTGGTCAACTCTTGGTGCCTACTATACATTTTTACAGTTGGCAAAGAGTTTGGATTTAGAAGTGGATTTGGACTATCATGTTTTGACGGTCACGGAGTCATTTGATGGAACGTTGAGTGCGAAAAGTGGATTTGAAGCGAGAAGTTTAGATACGATTGAGGTGTATTTACCACAAACGGATGTTTTGTATGTCGTAACGTATGTAGAAGAACAGCAAAAAAGCACTACGGTTTATCAAACAGAGGCGTTAGAGGGAAGAGATAAATACACTGTTTTTTTAGGTGGCAATCATTCGCTAGTTAAAATTCAAACGACCTCTTCAAGTGAGAATCGGTTGCTAGTCCTTAAAGATTCTTATGCCAATGCCTTGATTCCTTTTTTGATTCCGTATTATGATGAGATTTTAGTGATGGATCCGCGTTATTATTTTGATGATTTAGAGGCACTCATTGAAAAGGAAAAGATTAATGAATTGTTATATGTCTATAATGCGAATACTTTTTTTAGCGATAATTCTTTGAATTTAGTCTTAAATAATGACTAAAAAAAGCAGAGCAAAAAAGAGACATTGGCAAAACGCCCATTCCTCTATTGTGCTTTTCGCATATATAAATAGTGGGCACTTATTAAAATAGAGGAGTGATAGAATGCCTTATATTGTAGTGGATGCAGGACATGGTGGACATGATAAAGGAGCTCATTATCATGGGTATAATGAAAAAGATATTACCTTAACAGTGGCAACCAAAGTAACAGCTCGCTTAAGAGAGCTTGGATTTAAGGTGACACAGTTACGAACAGATGATACATATGTTGGAAATGCCTCAGCCAGAGGACGCGTAATTGCTGAATTACAACCTAATTTAGCGATTAGTATTCATGTTAATAGCGCAGGTGGTGGAGGGGAATCAAGTGGAGCGGAGATCTATACCCCACTTAAAGAAGATAGTGCACGTTTTGAATATTATTTAAAACAAGAATTAAGTCGTTTAAATAATTTCCGTGCGATTTATTCAAAAGCCTATACAGGTGAGCTTTATGAACGATTTATTGATCCTGAAACCTTAAGATATACACAAACGTATAATTATACGGATTATTATGGAATTATCCGTGAATCTTGGCGTGGAGGTGTTTCAACGGATATTATTGAAATGTTTTATTTAGATAATGAAGCGGATTTATATACGTTCTTAAATCAAGAAGATACTTATGTTGAAGCAATTGTTGTCTCATTATGTAAAGCGTTTAATGTAGATTATGAACGTGGAGGACTACGAACAGAAGAATCAGACTTAGTGAAAGAAACGAAAAAAGAAACCTATTATCGTGTGATTTGTGGTTCTTATTCAAGCTTAAATGATGCGAAACAAGTTCAACAAAATTTAGTGAATCAAAATTATTCAGGGGTATGGATTCAACCGGTTGAAATGAAACGTTAACGAAATGAAAAGGTAAGATTCTCTTACCTTTTTTTTTATGTTATCATAAATTTAACGAGGTGAATCAGGAGCGTTTTACATGTGTTAAATGGAAGGATGCAGTTTAATGAATTTAAGTGAGCGAATCGGATGAAACCAGGAGAGGGATATGTTTTATTTAATCAAGCAATGTATGTGAAAGGGAAAAGCTATTATCTTTTCTGAATCATCTAGTTAAACTCGAATTAAAGCGTGAAAAATCACCTCAAAAGAATATTAAGCTATTGTCCTACAGTTGTTCATTCCATTAGTGATAAATTTATTTAGTCAAATCAGATTTTATTTTAAACACGATCTGTTTGGTCAACTGAATCAGTTGAGATTAATTGCTCTTTTAGAATAGATTAACTTTCAAGGAATGATTTCTCTAAAAGCTCAAGGCTAAAGGAAACGGGCGCTTTAATTTACTATCGTCAGTTCGTTTGTCAAAGGAAATGAAAAGTCTTTTTATCAAAAAGAAGCGGTGATTCAATGTTTGAGTTACGTTGAAGAAGGATAAAAAATTAAGACTTACATCAAGTTAAACCCCAATAAGAGCAAAGAGGACTTGATCTTGTCCTTGGTGAAACAAGGTGAAGCTGATGGACTGCGTTAATTGATGAAGGTCGAAAAAAAATAAAGAAAAGGTTAGCAAGGATGGGGAAGCAACATGAAATTACAATTCGAGACGTTTGAAGTTTTACTTGAACGTAAAAATATTAAAAATATGTACTTAAAAATTAGACCAAGTGGTGAAATTGTCGTGACGGCGAATTCGAAGATGGAACTTTCGTTTATTAAAGACTTTATTTTATCTAAAGAAACTTGGATCCATCAAAAGCTGCAGCAGATAGCGAATACTTCAACGGTTCTGTCAAAAGATGAGATTCGTTATTTGGGGAAGACATTAAAAAAGCGTCGATTGGCTTCTAATCACACGTGTTTTTCAATTGAGGCAGATAGTTTACGACAAGAAATGCCGCCAAGTGTCAGCGAAGAGAGGGCTGAACGGTTATGTGAGGCGTGGCTTCAAAAGCAGTTAGAAGCGTTAATTCATCAATATATGAGAAAGTATTGGCGATATTTTGAGCAGTCAGGAATTCGGCCTGTTGAAGTGAAATATCGTCAAATGACATCAACATGGGGTGTTTGCCGTCCTGTTAGAGGGAGTATTACGTTTAATAAGCGTTTGATCCATGAGAAAGAGACGTTTATTGAATATGTGGTGGTTCACGAATTATGCCATTTGATTCATCCTAATCATAGTACGAAGTTTTATGAGTTAGTCGCTTGTTTATTACCTCAGTGGAAAGTATATGCTAAAAAATAATTTTTCAAAAAAAACAGTAAACTTTTCCATAAAATGGTAATATAATGAGGTATAGACAAAGAGGTCTTAGATAAAAGATAAAAGGTGGACAAAGGCGTTCTCAAAAGAGGACGCCTTTTTGATTTTCTTCTGACGTCAAAGAACAATCGTAACTCACCCCATTTCGTTAAAGAAAACAGTTTTTTAAAAATTGAGGAGGGAATGAATATGACGATTGATTTAAGTGTAGTGATTGATACGCTATGGATGGTCATAGCATCCATTTTAGTGTTTTCGATGCAAGCTGGTTTTGCTTTAGTAGAAAGTGGATTTACACGGTCTAAAAATGCCGCCAACATTATGATGAAAAACTTTATGGATTATTCCATTGGAACGATTATTTTCTTTATTGTTGGGTTTTCACTTATGTTCCATGGTAGTGTTGCCGGTTTATTTGGTATTCCGGATCTATGTGTAAGTGGTGATTATACCTCTTTAGGATTGATAGTTCCGCTACTTGCTTTCGTCTTTTTCCAAAGTGTGTTTTGCTCAACTTCAGTGACGATTGTTTCAGGAGCCGTAGCTGAACGAATGAAATTTTCAAGCTATCTGATTTTTAGTTCCTTGATGACGGCTATTATTTATCCGATTAGTGGTCACTGGGTTTGGGGTGGCGGTTGGTTAGCACAACTTGGATTTCATGATTTCGCTGGTTCATCAGTTGTCCATGCGCTAGGTGGATTTGCCGCTCTTGCTGGTATTATATTGCTTGGAGCTCGGCGTGGAAAATTTAATCAAGATGGGAGTTCAAATACTATTCATGGTCATAGCCTAACAATGGCTGCTCTTGGTGTTTTTATTTTATGGATTGGATGGTTTGGATTTAATGCAGGTTCAACATTAACTGCGAGCGATCCATGGGCCATTGCTCATGTTGTCATGACCACCAATTTAGCACCAGCAGCGGCGGCTGTTACAACGTTGATGATGTCATGGTTCAAAGGCAAACCAAGTGTGGGAGCGGCATTAAATGGTTCATTGGCTGGATTAGTCGCTATCACGGCAGGTTGTGATTTAGTTTCACCACTAGGAGCGATTGCGATTGGGGTCATTGCCGGAATGGTTATGATGTTTGGAAATGATTTATTAGAGCGAAAATTTAAACTTGATGATGCAGTAGGGGCAATTCCTGTTCACGGTTTTTGTGGGGTTGTCGGAACAATTTTGACTGGACTATTTAGTACAAGCAACGGCTTGTTTTATACCGGAAGCTTTAGCTTTTTAGGAATTCAAATAATAGGTGCCTTCGTGATTGCTTTGTGGGGATTTGTCATGGGATATCTTCTACTAGCTCTTTTGAAAAAAATCAGTGGAATACGGGTAAGTGCAACAGAGGAAGAGAATGGATTGGATTTATCTGAACATGCTGAATCTGCTTACGGTGAATTTTTACTCAAAGAAGATGTCAAAACATCTGAAAACTAAAAAAACACCCTAGCTCTGAATTGAACTAGGGTGTTTAACTATCAAAAAGGAGGCCAATAGGCCTCATGAAAAGTAAATAAATTTGGGGTAAATTTATTGGTTCTCTGGAAAAGAGAGTAAACTAGATTGGTTCATCTAATTTTCAAAATATAGAAAAGAACAGCCATTCAAGTGGCTTGTTTCAATAATAACATATTTTTCCTTAAAACGAAAGTGTTTTTGGATAAAAATGTAATAAAAAGCCAATAAATGTAATAAAATGTTATCTAAAAGAGGTGCAATTCTTTCTAAACTCTAAAATAGAGGATTTAATTGAAAGGGGAGTGAAATTGTAAAGAAAGGAAGCAAGTGAAGATGAGATCAATGCGTTTAAATAGTGTTAGCTATCTTATTTTAGTTGGAACTCGTTTAGTTGTTTAATGAAAAAACTAAACGACCTAGCGTAAATAAATAATATGACTATTTATGAAACCTTGTTAAAGGATTAGAAAAAAGAAGTGTTCTCTCGGACACTTCTTTTTTTCGGAGTTTTAATGATATATTTTTTCACAATCCGAACAAAAGTTTAATTTTTATTGACAAAAAAGGTAAATCTTATGCTATACTATAACAAACAAATGTTCGAAAGAAGTGGTAAGAATGGAAACGAAAACTAGGTTTCGTTCTATTTTGTGTATTGATTTGAAAAGTTTTTATGCTAGTTGCGAGTGTGTCGCTAGAGGGTATGATCCCTTTCAGGTTTCCCTTGCCGTTGTTGGAAGAATGGGGGAATCAGGGAGCATCGTTCTCGCAGTTTCCCCCGCTTTAAAAAGACAAGGAGCCAAATCAAGGTGTCGAGTTTATGAGTTAGAAGGTTATCAAAATGTATGGTTTGTCCCATGTAGAATGAATCACTATTTGAAAGTATCACAAGATATTTTGAAAATATATTTGAGGTATGTTTCTTATGAGGACCTTCATATTTATTCAATTGATGAGGTATTCATCGACATCACGTCATATTTGCGTTTATACAAATGTGATGCATACACGTTAGCTAAGCAGATGATGTGCGATATTTTAAAAGAGACGGGAATTCCCTCAACTTGTGGAATTGGTCCGAATTTATTACTTGCTAAAGTTGCCCTTGATATAGAAGCAAAGAAGGCCGTTAATGGCATTGCACAGTGGAGTTATACAGATGTTAAGACAAAATTATGGCCATTGACCCCGTTATCTAAGATGTGGGGAATCGGTATTCAGCTTGAAAAACGTTTAAACCGGATGGGGATGTATTGTGTTGGAGATATTGCACAATATCCACTTGACTTTTTAAAACGTGAATTTGGTGTTTTAGGTGAACAATTATATCAGCATAGTCATGGAATTGACGAGAGTGATTTACATGACGTTTATCAAAGTAGGTATCCAACAATCGGAGGAGGTCAGGTTTTAATGCGAGATTATTATGCTTATGATATTAAAACAATCTTACTAGAGCAGGTTGAGGAAGTGATGTTCCGCTTACGAAAGAAAAATCTTTATTGTGAAGTGGTGCATCTGGCAATCGGCTATAGTAAATCCGTTAGAGGTGGATTTTCTAGACAAACAAAACTTTCTCAGGCAACTGATTTGACAGAATCCGTATTTGAAGCCTGCTTGAGACTATTCGAGGCCAATTACACAGGACAACCGATTCGAAAAGTGTCCATTTCACTTGGTGGATTAGTTGAGCGTGGGCAAACTCAACTTAGCTTATTTGAAGACGTGACGAAAAAACAGCAGTTGAGTTATGCGATGGATGAAATTAGAATAAAGCATGGTAAAAATGCCTTGTTACGAGCTATTTCTTATGAAAAGGGAGCAACAGGACGTTATCGTAATACGTTAATGGGTGGTCATCAGGCAGAATAAAGAGGAGGTGATAACGATGAAAGATCGAGGGATGATGAAATGGAAAGCCTTTGTCTCGATAGTAGAACAACAACAAGCTATTGAGGAGGTTCTAAACGAATTGTCAAAGATAGAAAAACCACTACTAGATGAGTGGCAACATGAGCAAAACTCTAATTTAGTTGTTGAAGGCTTTTTAAATCAAACAACCATTACGCTTGTTTACTTTGAGCGAGGACAGTTACTTAGGGTAAAGGGAAACGTTGAAAAAATCAATGAGGCCTATCGTTATTTTATCCTATCGGATGGTCACCAAAGAAAGAAGATTTCATTTAGTAGTGTCGTCGAAGTAAAAGGATAGAAAAGGTCATCTTTATATTTTTATGGTATAATGGGGAGAAGTTATGAATTAGGAGAGATTAGTTTGGAGCAGTTTTTAGTTGAGATTGATTATGTCCTTGAATTGTTAAATCAAGCCCATTGGACTGATTATTTAGTGATTACCCTTATGTATCTAATTTTAATTTTAATGATGATAGGAAAGTGGAAAAAAAGTAAGCGACAAATTTGGTATAACTATTTGTGGCTGATGTTATGTCCACCTGTTGGAATTTATTTAGTTAGCCAGAACCGTAAAATTAAAAAGAAAGAAAAAAAACAAGTCATTACCATTTCAGTAACAGGATGGGCCATTATATTATCCTCTATTTTCATTTATTTAGGATGGATGCCAAAACCACAGTATCAAGAAAGTCTAAATCAAAGTCATGTTGGACTTGAAGTTCGGCCTAGTCATCAAGAACTCCAGGTTCATTTTATTGATATTGGACAGGGGGATTCGACCCTGATTATTTATGATGATTTTCATATTTTAATTGATGGTGGAAATAATGGAGCAGAAGATATTTTATTAAATTATTTAGAAGCCGTTGGTGTTGATGATTTAGAAATTGTGGTGGCAACTCATCCCGATGCCGATCATATTGGAGGATTGGCAGAAGTGCTACAGACATACTCGGTTGATTTGATTATTGATTCGGGCGAAGCCCATACCTCTCAAACTTATAAAGCGTATTTAAAGCAAGTTGAAGAACAAAAACAACTAGGGGCTCAATACTTAGAAGATGATGATTTAGTATTTGAACTTGCAGATGGAGTGACGTTTGAAGTAATCGAAACGGGTGATGATAACGGTGATCGTAACAATAACTCAGTTGTAACGAAGTTAACATATAATGATGTTGCCTTCTTATTTACAGGAGATATGGAATCTGACGTTGAAAAGAAAATTTTATCTCGGGATTTAGATGTAGATATTTTAAAGGCAGGACATCACGGTTCAAAAACGTCGTCTTCGATGGCTTTTTTAGAGGTGGTAAAGCCTAAAACAGTCGTGATTAGTGCTGGAAAAAACAATACCTATGGGCATCCACATCCGGTTTTATTAAACCGCTTAAAAGCTTATACGGAGGATATTTATGTGACAGCTGATCTTGGACATATCGTGATTACGACGGATGGCCAAACATATGAGGTAGAGACTGTTAAATAGCACAATATTTTACAAGTATAGACGCTTTATTAAAGTGGGAAACTAAAAGTAGCAAAAAATGCTACTTTTTTTACTTTAATGAGGTGATGGTCTTGAAAAAATCGATAAGTTTCTTACTTATTGTGATGAGTTGGTTTGTAGTCTCACAAATCATTCAAGCTCATGCTGAATCGATAGATGAGACGGCTGTAAAAGTCATAGAACCTAAAAAAAATTATCAAGGATTTTATTCGATAGATCCGGAAACATTTGATTATTTATATACGTTCAAGCAAACAGACTCCAAGCACTTTGCCAATTTTATTGATGGATTGATTGAACATGATGCGTATGGGAATTTAGTTGGCGCTGTTGCTAGTCATTGGGAAAGTAATGAGGATGCAACGATTTGGACGTTTAAGTTGAAAGAAGGAATTAAATGGTATACAGATGAGGGGAGTGTTTACGATGAAGTCAGGGCGCATGATTTTGTGGCTGGACTTTGGCATGCTGCTGATTTTCAATCTCAAACCTTATATCTTGTCAAAGATGTTATCAAAAATTTAGAAGCCTATGTCAATGGAGAAGTAACATTTGATGAAGTGGGGGTAAAAGCGATTGATGATTATACGTTACAATATGAGCTAAATTCTCCGACTCCGTACTTTCCAAGCATGACGACATACTCGATTTTACTACCGGTGAATCAAAGTTTTCTAGAATCGAAGGGAAGTGGATGTCGTCTTGGAAGTCCAGACTTATCGAATTGTTCATTTGGAAATTTAAATCCAGAGTCTATCCTTTATAATGGCGCGTATCGTTTAACAAACTTTACTTCAAAATCTGTGATTGAGTATACCGCAAATGTTGATTATTGGGATGCAGAATCAGTTTATATTCCAAAAGTAAAACTCATTTATTCGGAAAGTTTGGATCCGACTAGTCTATTTTTAGCTTTTGAACGAGGAGAAATTACATCAGCTCCGATTGATGTTTATAATGCGGCTATTTATGCCTTTGCGAAGAAAAAGTATGGCGATTCTATTTTTGTGACGGAAACAAGTAGCGCAACCTCTTTTGCTTGTTTTGTGTTTAACCGTCAAGCGTATCACTCTCCGTTAGATCCCCGAATTGACATTTCGCCTAAAACAGCTAAGCAACGTGAGGATACGAAGTTAGCGATTTCAAATCAAGCTTTTCGCCAGGCCATTTTACATGGACTGGATGTATCAGCTGTTAATGCACAAAGTGTTGGTGAAGAACTGAAAGAGATTTCCGTTCGAAACTTAATTACCCAACCTGACTTTGTTCAAACCTCTTATCATCAAACATATGGTGAGCTAGTCGGCGATTCATTAAAACGACTCAATCCAATGTTATATCCCGAAAACTTTACGGTTGAAGATGGTCAAATGAGCTATTTTAATCCAGGACTTGCAAAAGAATTGATGCAAGTAGCTAAAGCGGAATTAATGGAACAAGGGGTAGATTTTCCAGTTTATCTCGATGTTTTAATCAATGGTGAGAGTGAAATGAGTTTTAGAAGTGCCCAAGCATTAAAGAATAGTCTTGAAACTGAGTTAAAAGGAGATGTGGTGATTAATTTAATCACGACTTCAAGAGAACATCTGGCCGCGACTAAGTCAGCTAGTCTAGTGAATACCGATCTTTATTTTGCAACCGCATGGTCACCTGATTATGGTGATCCTAAAAGTTATATGGATATTTTAGATCCTAAGCAGGGAGATATGTTGAAATATTTTGGATTGAATCAAGCCGTGATTGAAACCGAAGAAGATCGTCAAATTAAAGAACAAATTGGACTAAATAAATTTGGATATTTAAAACAAGCCGCATCTGATGTTGTAAATGACCCAGATTTACGGTATGAATTGTATGCGCAGGCTGAAGCTTTTGCGATTGATCAGGCGTATTTTATTCCTCTTTCAACCTCTGGTGGAAGTTATGCCGTCTCAAAAATTATTCCGTATACCAAACCCTATAGTTCTTATGGTTTATCGACGATGAAGTTTAAAGGAATGCAAATTAGTGATCATATCATTACCGTCGTGGAAAGAAACCAATATAAAGAACAGTGGATACAAAAACGTAATCAAATCGCTCCGTCTATCAATGTCGATAAAATTCTTCCTTAACTAAAATTAACAACTGAATTTTTGAAAATGTTCTTTTCATCTTTTCAAATCTTAGATATAATCGAATAAGGAAAATTTCAGTCGAAGGGCGCAACGTCGTCACTTGGGAAAGGAGAGTCACGATGAGTGTTTTAACTATTACCAACTTGAGTCATGGGTTTGGGGATCGTGCGATTTTTGAAAATGTATCATTCCGTTTATTAAAGGGTGAGCATGTCGGTTTAATCGGAGCAAATGGTGAAGGTAAATCAACATTTATGAATATTATTACTGGAAAATTAGTGCCAGATGAAGGGAAAGTAGAATGGTCACGTAATGTTCGTGTTGGATATTTAGATCAGCACGTGGCACTACAACCTGGTATGACCATTCGTGATGTGTTAAAAACAGCCTTTCAATATTTATTTGATATGGAAGCTAAAATTAACGATTTATATATGAAAATGGGAGAAGTTGATCCTGATGAGATGGATAAACTTCTTGAGGAAGTCGGGGTTTTACAAGATATTTTAACAAACAATGACTTCTATGTCATCGATGCAAAAGTAGAAGAGGTGGCTAAAGGATTAGGACTTCAAGATATTGGACTTGACCGCGATGTTTCAGAATTAAGTGGTGGACAACGTTCAAAAGTATTATTAGCGAAATTATTACTGGAGAAGCCAGATATCTTATTACTTGATGAGCCGACGAACCACTTAGACGAGGCGCACGTGACATGGTTAACTCGTTATTTACAAGAATATGAAAATGCTTTTATTTTAATCTCTCATGATATCCCATTCTTAAATAGTGTAATTAACTTAATCTATCACATGGGGAATCAAGAATTAAACCGCTATGTAGGAGATTACGATAACTTTGTTCGTATCTATGAAGCAAAAAAAGCACAATTAGAGTCTGCTTATAAAAAACAACAGCAAGAGATTGCTGATTTAAAAGATTTCGTTGCTCGAAATAAAGCCCGTGTTTCAACACGTAATATGGCGATGTCACGTCAAAAGAAATTAGATAAAATGGAAGTGATTGAGCTAGCTTCTGAGCGTCCAAAACCAGAGTTTAACTTTAAAGGGGCTCGTACAGCCGGTCGTTATATTTTCCAAACAAAAGATTTAGTGATTGGATATGGTGAGCCATTATCATCTCCATTAAACTTAACAATGGAACGTGGGCAAAAAATTGCGATTTGCGGAGCAAATGGAATTGGGAAAACAACGCTACTTCGTAGCCTTTTAGGTGAAATTCAACCGATTTCAGGGTCTGTTGAACGTGGAGAATTTTTACACATTGGTTACTTCGAACAAGAAATCAAAGGTGGAAAAGATAAAACATGTTTACAAGAGTTCTGGGATGAGTTTCCTCATTTAACACAAGGGGAAGCTCGTGCTGCGTTAGCGAAATGTGGATTAACAACGAAACACATTGAAAGTAAAGTCATGGTCTTAAGTGGAGGAGAACAAGCTAAAGTTCGCCTTGCTAAGTTAATTAATCGTGAATCAAATGTTTTAATTCTCGATGAGCCAACGAACCACTTAGATGTTGATGCGAAAGATGAGTTAAAACGTGCCATTAAAGAATATAAAGGAAGTGTGTTACTGATTTCCCATGAACCTGAATTCTATCGTGATGTGGTGACAGATATTTGGGATGGAGAAAAGTGGACCACTCGTTTAGTTTAGTTAAAAAAGCATGAAAGCCTGTTAAAGAGCTTTCATGCTTTTTCTTATTTTATGAAAGTGCCACCTTTTGATGAAGAGCTTGTTGTTGATTGGAAAGTGACATCCTTTAATGATGTTATTTTTCTTTATAAGGAGAAGTAAAAGATGATTTGGATCGTGGATTTCTGTCTGTTTTGTCATAAGAGAGGGTTAACGTTCATAAAGACTTAGATACTGAGAATGTAAACTAAGGATAAAAACAAGGAAAATTTCGTGGAATTGCTAAGTTTCTTGTATATTTGCACTTTTTCTCTCTTATAATGAAGTGAAATGCAAAATTTTTAGGTAGGGATGAACATGAAGCGTAAAAAAAAGGTGGAATATAACGAAATTTGGGTAAAATCAAGTGTTTGTGTTTTACTTGGGATTGGCGTCATTGGAGGAGTTTGGTTAAAACGTCGCGAAGAAAAAGCGGAACAGGATTTAAAGGAAATTGGGCAGGCATTGTTGAATGAGCATATCAATGAATTAAAACAAAAATTTGGATATGAAGAGATTGACTGTCAGTGTACATTAAATCAAATTGAAGTGGTTTCTAAAAAAAGAGATGAGTTTTTGTTAAGGCTTAACTATGATTTAGTGATTGCAAATGAGATTGAGCGAGATTATAGCACTCAGACCTGGATGATGAGAGTCAAACACGTCAATGCAAAAGGATATGAAGTTATTGAGCAAGGGGAACAGTTGAATGATTTATAAAAGGGTTTACAAAAAAAGAAAAAGGTGATAGTTATTCAACGGAAAATGTGATATAATGACAGATATTTACATATTCCGGAGGGGATAGAATGAAGCAGGGTGAGTTATTAGCGACAGATGGGATTAAAATTGACTTAGAGCGCGAGGACATGCTAGATGTCATTGAAAATGATTTAGAACATCACCATCACATTATGGCCTATTTTTACGAATTTCCCAAACATTCAGTTAACCATCAAGAGATTTATTTAAGTGTGGTTGTGCAGCCCGTTTTTTATGAGAACTTTGTTAAACATAAGCGTTCTTTGGTTGCAGCTTGGGGAAAAGTTTTATTTTATGAAGAGGATTACTATGATGTCACACGATTAGTGGTTCAATATGATAGCTTAGTGAAACTACATTTAAAGTTATATGAACCAAAAGATGTAAAGCCATCTGTGCATCATAAAAAAATTGAAGTGGCGTATGACCCATATGGTTTAATGAACTATGTGGCTGAAAAGTCTGAATGTAGCGCGTACCAGTTAAATTATGAAGCATTAGATAATTGGCGTAGTAAATTCTTCGCTAGTTACTATGAACTTTATCGAAGTATCAATGCCCGTGAATCGTATCAAACCTTACATAGCTTAGATAGGATGCGTTGGTTAATTTCAACGATGTGGATTCTTAAAGCTGGAAAAGTCCCGAATCATTATTTGAATTGGTCTAGAATGGAGGGTCCAGAGTCAATTTTAACTGCTGAAGAACAGGAGAAATTAATCAGCTGGCGTGTTGAGGGGACGCTAGAGGATTTAAAAGAAAAGGTCGACCTGATTCTAGAGGAATTCAAAACTTTACATAAAGAAATTTGTTGGAAATTAGATTTAATCGAAGATGAAGCATTCATCGAACGGATTCTGACGCGAATTCAAATTAAATAATGAAAAAGTCATCTTAGTTAAGCTAAGGTGACTTTTTTGATGAAGGTGGAACAATTTATTATCTAGGATAATGTCAAAAAAAATGATATGATGAATAATAAAAATGAAGTTTGGTGAGAAATATGGTGATTCAAAAAGGTGTTAAAGAGGTGGTGGGATATGTCTACCAACAAGGCGATTTAAACTTAGAATATTTTCAAGCTAATCGTGCACAGCATGGGACAAATGCTCATCAAGCAATTCAAAAAAAATATCTTGATGAGGAGTGCGAAGTTTATCTCGAAATGAGTGTAAAGCATCAAGAACACGATGTTATTTTAAGTGGTCGTATGGATCTATTACTTCATCGAGATGAACGCATCATTATTGGAGAAATAAAATCGACGACCCGACGATTAGAGCTCATTGAAGAAAATGACCGTCCGGTACACTATGCTCAGGCCAAAGTCTATGCTTATTTATATTTACTTAAACATCCCGAGCTAAATTCAGTCATCGTTCGGTTAATTTATTGTAATTTAGACGGGACAGAGGAGCGGGCTTTCGATCAAGAATATACACTTGATGAGTTAGAACCTTTCATGAATCACACATTAGAGGTTTACTTACAGTGGTATTTTATTTTATTAAAATCAATGCAGTTAAAATTAAAGACAGCCAAAACCCTTCAGTTTCCATTTGGGGAATTTCGTGAATATCAACGTGAACTCTCAGGTGCCGTGTATCAAACCATTAAGCAAAAAAAGAATTTATTATTAAGAGCGCCAACCGGCATCGGAAAAACAATGGGAACTATTTTTCCAAGTATTAAAGCGTTAAGTAACACAGAACAAAAAATTTTTTACTTGACCGCTAAAACGATTGGACGGGACGTGGCAGAGAAAGCATTTGACCGTTGCCATGCAAGTGGATGGCAAGCTAAAGTGACCACTATCACTGCTAAAGAAAGAATTTGTTTTATGGATGAAGTCAAATGTGATCCGAAATTTTGCCCTTATGCCGCAGGTTATTTTGATCGTATTAACGAGGCAACTAAAGATTTATTCGAATCAGAACAACTGTTTAATCGCTCAAGAATTGAAACCTATGCTAAAAAACATCAAGTTTGTCCATTTGAGTTTTCACTTGCCATGGCGTCAATTAGTGATGCGGTTATTGGTGACTATAATTATATGTTTGATCCTCGCGCTTTTTTAAGACGTTTCTTTGAGGAACCTTCGTCTCATATTGCGCTCATTGATGAGGCACATAACTTATATGATCGAGCCTGTGAGATGTATAGTGCGAGTTTGTCAAAAGAACCAATTCAAGAGCTTAAACGTTTATTTAAAGACCGTCATAAAGGCTTATCTAAGTCACTCGCTAATTTAAACATGAAATTTATTGAGTATCGTCATGAATTAGAAGAAAAGAAAGTATTTGATTTATTTAAAGAGAATATGGACTTATCCTTTTTAAATCGTGCCCAAGATTTACTTGACGTCCTAGAGAAGTATTTGTATCAGCATCAGGACACAGAATACAAACCACAATTGATGAATTTATACTTTGAATTGCATCAATTTTTAAGAATCTCAGACTATTTTAATGAAAGTTTTAGAGTCCGTTATGAACGGTTTGGCATTGAGGTCAAAGTAAGTATCGTTTGTTTAAATCCAAGTCTTTATTTGAGTGAGAAAATGGAGAAAGTTCGCTCGACCATTTTATTTTCAGCGACGCTACATCCACTAGATTATTATCAAACGGTGCTACTTCATGAAGAGGCGTGTGAAAAAATCTTTTTACCATCCCCGTTTAAACGTGAGCATCTTGATTTATATGTTCAGCACGGAATTTCGACAAAATATAAGCAACGTGAGCGTTCACTTGCTCATCTCATTCAGATGATTTATCATGTGACGAGACAACGAGTTGGTAATTATATGGTCTTTTTACCCTCCTATCAATATTTAGAAATGGTTTATGAGGCTTACCTTGCGTTAGTTCAGGATGAGCAAGAGTTACTTTTTCAGCAGCGGGATATGAGTGAAGAAGAGCGTGATGCCTTTTTAGAAAAGTTTAATGAAACGAATGTCACAACGTTAGTGGCTTTTTGTGTACTAGGAGGTATCTTTAGCGAAGGAATTGATTTGATTGGAGATCGTTTAATTGGGTCATTGATTGTAGGAGTAGGATTGCCTCAAATCAATCCGTTGACTGAGCAACGCCGTGATTACTTTGAAGAAAAGTTCCAAAAAGGTTACTTATACGCTTATGTTTACCCTGGATTTAATAAAGTCATGCAAGCAGTCGGGCGCGTGATTCGAACAGATGAAGACCGAGGAACGGTGATGTTAATTGATGAACGGTATTTAGAGCCGACTTATTTAGCTCTATTTCCTTACGAATGGCAGCACGCAAAGTTTATAAGATAAAAAAAACAGCAAGTTTATTTGCTGTTTTTTAAATATATTTGGGATTGATTGACAATCTAAATAGTCTATGTTATTAATTAGATAGCTAATAATTAGATATCTAATTATATAAAAGCGAAAGGAGAATCATACCTATGAATCCTCATCAATCTAAACATTTACATCATGTTTTGTTTAAAACATTAAAAGCTCATCGTACGATTTGTCATGAACAATTTACGAAGCTTGATTTGACGGTAGGTCAGCCCAAAATATTAGATTTCTTATGTGAACACAATGGTTGTTCTCAAAAAGAATTAGCGAAACACTGTCATATAGAACCTGCTACAGCTACAAGTTTACTGGGGCATTTAGAACGCAATGGCTTAATATATCGTCAAGCAAATGATAGAGATCGCCGTGTTTTAAATGTGTATTTAACAGATGAGGGAAAGAATCGTCAACACATGGTTCAAAAAGTATTTGAACAAATAGATGAAGATTCATTTAAGGGATTTACAGAAGAAGAAAAAGCAAAAACAGTCGAGTATTTAAATCGAATTTGTCAAAATTTAAAGGGAAGGGAGTCTCAACACGATGAGTAATTTATTAAAATACTTAAAAGGGCATGCTATTTTATGTGCTATCATAGCACCTCTTTTAATGCTTGTAGAAGTAGCGATGGACTTATCATTACCGACACTACTTTCAAACATTATTGATATCGGGATTGCAAATAATGACTATGCCTATGTCGTAGCAACAGGGATTAAAATGTTAATCTTTGCCATCATCGGTTTACTTGGTGGAGTTGGATGTGGGATTTTTGCCACGATTGCTGCCCTGAATTTAGGTCAAAATCTTCGTGAGGGATTATTTTCAAAAATTCAAAGTTTATCCTTTTTAGAGATTGACCATTTAAAAACATCTTCATTAATCACGCGTTTAACAAATGATATTACTCAAGTTCAAACGATGTTTTTAATGGCTTTAAAAATCTTAGTTCGTGCGCCATTTTTATGTATTGGGGGACTATTTATGGCTTATCGATTAAGTCATAAATTATCGATTATTTTAGTCGTTGCTATTCCAATCATTTTAATCTTTGTCGCTCTAATTATGTCAAAATCATTCCCGTTATTCAAAACCATGCAAGAAAAAATTGATAATGTAAATAATGTGATGCGTGAAAACTTACTTGGGGTACGTGTAATAAAAGCCTTTAATATGGAAGAAAAACAACATGAACGCTTTGATGAAACAAATGATGATTTAATGAACCAAAGTATTAAAGCGCAAAAACTCATGATTTTATTAAATCCAGTTGTGATGCTAGTCGTTAACTTTAGCGTGATTGCCGTCTTATGGTACGGAGGATATCTCGTGAACGATGGTTTGCTTGAAACAGGGAAAATTTTAGCGTTCATTAACTACTTAACTCAAATTATGATGTCGATGATGATGGTCATTATGATTTCGATGAACTTATCACGTGCAAAAGCATCAGCTGATCGTATCAATGAAGTTTTAAAAACTGAATCAAGCATTAAAGAATCGAATCACCCGCAACACTTAGATGCCTACGATATCGAATTTAAAAATGTTTCCTTTAAATATCATGATCACAGTGAAGAGGTTTTAAAAAATATTTCATTCCATATCAAACAAGGGCAACAAGTCGGAATTATTGGAGGAACAGGATCAGGGAAAAGTTCTTTAATTAGCTTAATTCCACGCCTTTATGATGTAACAGAAGGAGAAGTTTTAATTGGTGGGAAGAATGTTAAATCTCTTCGCCTCAAAGATTTACGTGATCAAATTGGGGTCGTACTACAAGAAAGCATCTTATTCTCAGGAACGATTGCTTCAAACTTCAAATTTGGATATCATGAGGCAACAGAGGAAGAATTAAATAAGGCTGCAATAGATGCTCAAGCTTTAGAGTTTATTCAGACAAAAGAAGATGGCTATGATACGGTGGTTGAACAACGTGGGAAAAATTTATCAGGTGGTCAAAAGCAACGTGTCTCAATTGCCAGAACGTTAATTAGAAATCCTAAAATTTTAATTTTAGATGATGCTTCGAGCGCTTTAGATATGGCGACTGAAAGTAAATTACAACGTGCGATTAAAGAGCGTATGAAAGATAGTACCGTCATTTTAATTGCTCAACGTATTTCAGCAGTTATGGATGCAGATCAAATTATCGTCCTTGATCATGGTCAAGTCTCAGGGATTGGAACCCACGAAGAATTATTAAAAACGAATGAGATTTATCGTAGCATTGCCATTTCACAATTAGGAGAGGAGGCGGTTATGAATGAGTAGACCACAACCATCATTTGGACCTCGCCCAGGTGGCCCTGGAGGCGGACCTGGTGCTCGATTTGGACATCAAAAAGAAAACTTAAAAATCCTAAGCATACCATTAGACGTTTGCTTGGCTATATTGGGAATCAAAAACTTGCAATTATCATTGTTTTTATTTTATGTATTATTACAACACTCATCAGTGTCTTAGCGACTCGTCTATATGGAGATATTATTGATGATTATATTATTCCAGGTGACTTATCAGGCCTTCAAAGAATCTGTTTAATGCTTGGGGGAATGTATGTTATTAGTGTCTTAGCAACCTACATTCAAAACTTAATCATGTTAACTTTATCGCAAAAAACAACGGCAAAAATTCGCCGTCATCTATTTAGTAGTTTACAAAAGTTACCACTCCGTTTCTTTGATACGCATTCAAGTGGAGATTTGATGAGTCGTTTAACAAATGATGTTGATAACATTAACATGACCTTATCTCAAAGCATTACCCAATTATTCTCAGGTATTATCATGATTCTTGGAATGTTAGTGGCTATGATATTATTGAGCCCAGCGTTAACCATCGTTGGCTTATTAACGACACCGTTGATGTTTTTAGTTTCACGCTTTTTAGTCAAGAAAACTCAACCTTTCTTTGTGAAGCAACAGCAAGATTTAGGGGAGTTAAATGGCTATGTGGAGGAAATGGTTTCAGGTCAAAAGGCAGTCTTCTTATTTTCTCAAGAAGAATTTGCTGAGGAAAACTTTGCAACGATTAACCGAAAACTAACGAAAAGTGCAGTGATGGCCCAAGCTTTATCAGGATTTATGGGACCTGTCAACAACTTTATTAATAATATTACCTTCTTAATTGTTGCTGTTTTTGGTGGAATTTTTATTTTATCAGGAATGAATATGACGGTTGGAATTGTGTTTACGTTTATTTTATACATGCGAAACTTTACAAGACCAATCAATGAAATTTTAAACTTAGCGAATACGATTCAGTCTGCATTAGCTGGAGCAGAGCGAGTCTTTGATATTATGGATGAAGCGCCTGAAGAAGATTTAGCTGATGCTAAGGACGTTGAAAATTTAGATGGTGATGTCATCTTAAACCGTGTTAAGTTCTCTTATGATACCGGTAAAACGATTTTAAAAGATGCTTCAATCCATGCTCGCCGTGGTGAAACGGTGGCCATTGTAGGACCAACTGGAGCGGGTAAAACGACAATTATTAATTTACTAACGAAGTTTTATGATATTGAGAGTGGTGAGATTTTAATTGATGGTGAAAACATCAATGGGATGACTCGTAAGAGTTTACGCCAAAGTATCTCGATGGTTTTACAGGATACCTACTTATTCTCTGAAACGGTTCGTGAGAACATTCGTTATGGTCGTTTAAGTGCAAATGATGATGAGGTGATTCATGCGGCAAAGATGGCCAATGCTCATCAGTTTATTATGCAATTACCAGACGGTTACGACACCATCTTAGCCGATAATGGAAGTAATCTCTCTCAAGGACAACGTCAGTTACTCGCGATTGCTCGTGCGATTTTAGCACAGTCTTCTATTCTCATTTTAGATGAAGCCACGTCATCCATTGATACGAAAACAGAAGTTGAAATTCAAAAAGCGATGTTACATTTAATGGAAGGTAAAACGACGTTTGTGATTGCTCATCGTTTAAGTACGATTCGAAATGCCGATCAAATTCTGGTGTTAAATCAAGGTGAAATCATTGAACGTGGAAATCATGATACTTTATTAGCTGCAAATGGTTTCTATGCTAATCTATATAACAGTCAATTCCGTGAATAATGAAAAAAGATGTTAAGGACTTAGTCTTTAACATCTTTTTAAGTTTGAATGAGAATATCTTGTTATGAGATCATATCAGGTCCTTTACTTGAAATTCTAATCACCTATTGCAAAGTAGCTAGGTAATAAGTCGTCAAAAAAGAAAGAATTTTGCATAAAGTAATAATATAAACAGAAAAAATATGGCAAAAATTATGAAAACGTTTATAATTAAATTAGGAAGAAAAACTAATCGTTAAAAGGGGAGGCGGTTAAGTTGAAACGTTTATTTGATATTGAAATCTCATTATTGTTAATGGTATTACTTTCACCACTTTATCTCATCCTTTCCGTGATTGTTCTATGTGATTTAGGTTGGCCGATCATTTACAAACATCGTTATCCAGGATTAAATGAACAACTATTTACGATGTATCGCTTCAGAACCATGACAAATGAAACAGATGAACGAGGGCATCTGTTAAAGCCAACGCAACGATTAACACGCATTGGAGCTTTTTTGAAAAAATATAGTTTAGACGATTTGCCAGAACTTTTCAATGTCTTAAAAGGTGACATGAGTTTGGTAGGGCCACGTCCGGTATTAATTCGAGCAATTCCCTCAAAAAATCAAATTCGCATCAAAAGACATGCCGTCCGTCCTGGGATGACAGGATGGAGTCAGATTCATGGACACAAACAGTTAACATGGGAAGAAAAATTTAAACTAGATTTATATTATATCGAGCATCAAAGTTTAGCTTTTGATTTGAAAATTATCGGAATTACGATTCTTCAACTGTTCGGAGTTCATCGAATATAAAAAAAGTCATCTTAA
>NZ_AEXQ01000009.1:0-19484 GCF_000191865.1 Turicibacter sp. HGF1 | reverse complement strand
TTTAGTAGTTCTCTTTTTTTATGTTATTTTTGATAGTTTGGAGCTTCTTGAGTAATTTCAACATCGTGTGGATGAGATTCACGTAATCCTGCTCCTGTAATACGAACAAATTTACCATTTGTTTTTAAATCTTCAATCGTTGCTGTTCCGCAATATCCCATTCCGGCACGTAATCCACCACATAATTGGTAAACGACATCTTCAAGTTTTCCCTTGAATGGAACGCGAGCTTCAATTCCTTCTGGAACTAATTTTTTAGCCTCTTGTTGTTTTCCGCCTTGGAAGTAACGATCACTTGAACCGCGTTTCATAGCAGCTAAAGAGCCCATTCCTACATATGTTTTATAACGACGACCGTTATATAAAATCTCTTCACCTGGTGCTTCTTCACATCCTGCGAATAAACCACCAAACATTGCACAGTCAGCTCCTGCTGCAATAGCTTTTACAAAGTCACCACTTAATTTTAAACCACCATCAGCGATAACCGGAACACCAACTGTTTTACAGTATTCGTATACTTCGTTAACAGCTGTAATTTGAGGAACACCAACTCCAGCAACAACGCGAGTTGTACAGATAGAACCAGGTCCAATACCAACTTTAACGGCATCAGCACCCGCATCAATTAAATCTTTTGCGGCTTCTGGAGTTACGATATTTCCACCGATTACTTGTAACTGTGGATAAGTTTCCTTGATTTTACGCACTGTTTCAATAACACCAACTGAATGACCATGAGCAGAGTCCACTGTAATAACATCTACACCTGCATCAACTAAAGCAGCTACGCGATCTAATGTATCAGCTCCAACCCCAACAGCGGCACCACAACGTAAACGTCCTTGAGAATCTTTACAACTATTTGGGTAAGACATTGTTTTATCAATATCTTTGATGGTTACTAATCCGCATAAGATACCCGCATCGTTAATGATTGGTAATTTTTCGATACGATGTTGCATTAATATTTGTTTAGCTTCATCAAGTGTTGTACCAACTGGAGCAGTAATTAAAGCATCGCGTCCTGTCATAACTTCTGATACTTTAACTGTTTGGTCTTCACGGTATTTCATATCACGATTAGTAATAATACCAGTTAAGATTCCATTCTCATTAACAACTGGGAATCCAGAAACTTTATAATGTTTACACTTTTCATTAGCTTCGGCGATTGTAATGTCAGCAGATAATGTTACAGGATCTGAAATCATTCCATTTTGATATAATTTAACGCGACGAACTTCTTCTGCTTGTTCTTCAATTGACATATTTTTATGGATAAATCCAACTCCACCTTGGTGAGCAAGAGCAATTGCTAAACGTGATTCAGTTACTGTATCCATTGCTGAAGAAATAATTGGGATATTTAACTCGATTTCACGTGTTAGTTTTGTTTTTAAAGAAACGTCTTTAGGTAATACTTCACTACGCTGAGGGATTAATAAAACATCATCGAATGTTAATCCTTGATATACTACTTTACCATTTAATGTGCTCATGGTGGGGCCTCCTTATGTTATAATCATGTTCATGTCCTCAAAGAGCTATTTAATGAATAGCCCGTTTTTTAGTTGTAAACATGATAGCATATACTCAAACACTGTGCAATAGAAAATAATTTTTCAAAATTAATAGTTTTATAAAAAATGATTCAAAAAGTGTTCTTCAATTTGGTTAACGATAATAACCTATTAAAGGGGATCTAAAAATGAAAAATGTTTATTTCGTTTTCATATGAAAAATTTGCTAAACGATATTGATATTTATTTTTTATTAGTTTATAATGCAATTGTAAATAAGTTGTAGAATTTGTAGGGGGTTGGAGAAAATGGAGCGAATTCAAATGACAAAACAGATGAATCAATTTACACCAATCGTATGCCTACAATTAAAAATAGTGTATCGAAAAAGTTAAACGTATGGGTTAAGTGTTTTTACTAACGCATATGTTTTTTTTTACAATTAATTTGATACCTACAGTAAATCACATAAAAATCACAGCATTCATATATCATCGATAATATGGTTCGAAAGTTTCTACCCCTTACCGTAAATACAGGGACTATGAAGGTTGTCTAATAATAAAGTGTATCGCAAAGTCATATGTTAGTGAAAGCAAAAATAGTCTCGATGAAGGCTTTATTTAACTTACCTAATATAATTCTTTAGAGTTACATTTAACTATTAGCACCTTTAGTTAAGTCCTAAAGGTGCTTTTTTATTTCTACAAATAAAAAAGTAGCTAAAAAGATTCTTTTGCTTTATTAAAGTAAAGAATATAGATATGTCATTGTACAGAAGTTTCTAAACTTTGAAAAACTTCCGCGTGTCCTAGCAGTTAAGAATAGATTATTTTGGATAATTGCTAAGTGATAAATGCATTGTAGTTAATCTTCGTATTGAAAAGATTTAGATACTGAGTCGGATTAAAACTATTAAAAACATATCTATTTCTAGATAGATGAAATATCTTGGTTAGCTATTAAAACAAAGAGGAGTGGATTTTAAATGAAAAATGATTTACAAATTGCAAAAGAAATTGAATTAAAACCAATTATTGAGATTGCTAAACAATTAGGGATTGAAGATGAAGTTGAATGTTATGGAAAATATAAGGCGAAAATTGACTTAAGTGTCATGAATCAAAATAAAAAAGACGGAAAATTAGTCCTAGTAACAGCTATTAGCCCAACTAAAGCCGGAGAAGGAAAAACAACGATGACAGTAGGTCTTGGGCAAGGTTTTTACCATATTGATAAGAAATCTGTTATCGCCTTACGTGAACCATCACTTGGACCAGTTATGGGACTTAAAGGTGGAGCAACTGGTGGAGGGTACTCACAAGTATTACCGATGGAAGATTTAAATCTTCACTTTACAGGAGATATTCACGCTATTACAACAGCAAACAATGCTATTTGTGCATTACTAGATAATCATATGTATCAAGGTAACGAATGTAATATTGATCCAACTAAAATTGTATTCAAACGCTGTTTAGACTTAAACGATCGTACATTACGTGATATCACGATTGGACAAGGTTCAAAAGTTAATGGAATTGAACGTAAAGATGGATTTAACATTACAGTTGCTTCTGAAATTATGGCAATCCTTTGTTTAGCTACAAGCTTAGAGGATTTAAAAGCTCGTATAGGAAATATCATCGTCGCTTATACTCCGGATGATCAACCAGTTCACGTTAAAGATTTAAAAATTGAAGGTGCAATTGCCATGTTATTAAAAGATGCAATTAAACCGAATCTAGTTCAAACATGCGAGCATACACCAGCTATCGTTCATGGAGGACCATTCGCAAATATTGCTCATGGATGTAACTCTATTATTGCAACTAAAACTGCTTTAAAACTTGGAGACTATGTGATTACTGAGGCCGGATTTGGGGCTGACTTAGGAGCAGAAAAATTCTTAGATATTAAATGTCGTGAAGGAAAACTTACACCAGACTGTGTTGTTATCGTCGCAACAATTCGTGCATTAAAAATGCATGGTGGCGTTGAATATGAAGATTTAAAAGAAGAAAACGTTGAAGCCTTATCAAAAGGAATCGAAAACTTAGCTAAACATATTGATTCAATCACGCAATTTAATTTGCCATACATCGTAGCAGTTAACCAATTCACGCATGATACAGAGGCAGAACTTGAATTCTTAACATCTTGGTGTGAACAAAATAATCATCCATGCGAAATCGCAAATGTTTGGTTAAATGGAGGAGCTGGTGCTAAGCAATTAGCAACTCGAGTTGTCTCACTAATTGAAGAAAACAATCAAACATTTAATCAAATTTATGAGCGTAACCAAACATTAGAGGAGAAAATCTTAACAATCGCTCAAAAAATTTATGGGGCACGCGGAGTAAACTATACAGACGAAGCAAAAGCGCAATTAGAAACAATAAAAAAATTAGGATACGAAGATTACTTAGTATGTATGGCTAAAACACCAGTTTCATTAAGTGATGATCCAAAAGTTCTTGGACGTCCAACTGATTTTGACATTACAATTCGTGAAGTTCGTATCTCAGCAGGAGCTGGATTCATTGTTTGCTTAACAGGTAACGTCTTAACAATGCCAGGATTACCGAAAGAACCAGCTGCTTTAAAAATGGATGTAACACCAGAGGGTGAATGTATCGGGTTATTCTAAAAGCATATATATAAGGATAGAAAAAATAAAATAGGGAGGATTTTTGATGGAGAGAATATACGAAATCTCACCCAAACCATTGGTTGGAATTATCATGGGAAGTAAATCAGATTTCGAAACAATGCAAGAAGCGATGAAAGTTTTAGAGCAATTAGAAATCTCTTATGAAGCTAGTGTCGTTTCAGCTCATCGAACACCAGATAAAATGTTTGAATATGCAGAGGCTGCACGTAATAGGGGAATTAAAGTAATCATTGCAGGAGCAGGAGGTGCTGCGCACCTTCCTGGAATGGTTGCTGCTAAAACAACACTTCCGGTTATTGGAGTACCGGTTCAATCAAGAGCTTTAAATGGACTCGATTCGTTACTATCTATTGTTCAAATGCCAGGAGGAATTCCGGTAGCTACAGTAGCTATTGGAAAAGCTGGAGCCAAAAATGCAGGATTATTAGCGGCTTCCATGTTAAGCACATCATATCAAGAAATTGCAGTTCATTTAGAAAATTATCGTAAAGAGATGACGGATTCAGTACTGGGAGATTGCGATTTAAATGAGTAAGTTAATATTACCCCCATCAACGATTGGAATTATCGGTGGAGGACAACTTGGAAGAATGATGGCAATTGCTGCTAAACAAATGGGATATAAAATTGCCGTTTTAGAACCAGTAGCAAATGGACCACTTGCCCAAGTTGCTGATATCGAAATTAATGCAACTTATGATGATGAATTAGCATTGTTATCCTTATTTAAACAAAGTGACGTCATTACCTATGAGTTTGAAAATGTCTCAAGTGAGATGATTAAGCAACTAGAATCTAAAGGGTATCTCCCCCAAGGAAATCGACCAATTGCGATTACTCAACATCGCTTTTTAGAAAAAATCGCCATTAATGATTGTGGATTTAAAACAGCACCATTCATGAAAGTCGAAAGTGAAGCGGAGTTAAGATATGCCATTAAGCAATTAGGGTACCCAGCTATTTTGAAAACGACGTGTGGTGGATATGATGGCAAAGGACAATGGATGCTAAAAACTGATGAAGATATCTTAGAAGTTATTCCTATTGTCGAAGGAACAGAATGTATCCTCGAAGGATTTGTTCCTTTTGAAAAAGAAATCTCAGTCATCGTAACAAGAGGCACAAATGGTGATGTCGAGACATTCCCGGTAGCGGAGAATATTCATCAAAATCATATCTTACACTTAAGTATCGTACCAGCTGATATTAGTTCAGAGCTTATGATAAAGGCGGAAGAAATAGCAAGAACTTTAATTGAACGTTTAGATTTTGTTGGAACACTTGCGATTGAGATGTTTGTTATAGGTGATGACATTATTATTAATGAATTAGCACCACGTCCTCATAATTCAGGACACTATACAATTGATGCTTGCAACATTTCGCAATTTGAACAACATATTCGAGCAGTATGTGGCTTACCACTAATTAAGCCAACCCTAATAGAGCCAGCTATCATGGTCAACTTGCTAGGCCAACATGTTGACTATGCCTTAAAAATGTGGACAACACCTGAATTTCATCAGGCAAAAGTTCACCTTTATGGAAAAGAAGAATTACGAGCAAATCGTAAAGTTGGACATATGACATTTACAAGTAAGAAGAGAGAAGATTTACATAAAACTGTGGAACTGTTTTTAGAAAACTTTCCAAAGTAAAAAGGGTGAGGATGAGGAAAATGAGTCAGTATCGTATTTTTGTGGAGAAGAAGGATATCTATGCAACAGAAGCTAAAAGTTTACGGCATGATTTGAATGAAAATTTACATTTAAACCTAACTAATACTCGTGTCATTAATATATATGATTTATTTAACGTTAATGAAACGGAACTTGAAACAGCGAAGCAAAATGTTTTATCTGAAATTGTAACAGATATGACGAGTGACTCAATTGAGTTAAGTGATAAAACCTATTTTGCAGTAGAATATTTACCCGGGCAATATGATCAACGTGCCGACTCAGCAATTCAATGTATTCAACTTTTAACAGGAAATGATGAGGTTCGTGTTAAGAGTGGAAAAGTGATTATTTTGGATGGAGTACAGTCAAAAGAAGAATTAGCTAAAATTAAAAACTACTATATCAATCCGATTGAAATGCGTGAAAAAGATTTAACAGCACCACTTCAATTAGATGAATCAATAGAAATTGAAGATGTCAAAACATATGAAGGATTCGTTGACTATAAAGAGGAAGCGTTAGCGGCATTCTTAAAGACACACGGGATGGCCATGTCCCTAGCAGACATCAAATTAATTCAAGATTACTTCTTAAAGGAAGAAAAACGAAATCCAACAGAAACAGAGTTAAAAGTATTAGATACTTACTGGTCAGATCACTGCCGTCACACAACGTTTGAAACATTAATTGAAAATGTAACATTCGAAAGTGGACGATTCCATGAAATTTTACAACAAACTTTCAATGAATACTGCGCAATGCGAGAGCGTGTTCACCATAATAAAAAGCCAATGACATTAATGGATATGGCAACTATTGCAATGAAAGAACAACGCAAATTAGGATTATTAAATGATTTAGAAGTGTCAGACGAAATTAATGCTTGTAGTGTTTATATAGATGTCGATGTTGATGGGGTTAACGAACCATGGTTATTAATGTTTAAAAACGAAACACACAATCATCCAACAGAAATTGAACCATTTGGTGGGGCTTCAACATGTATTGGTGGAGCAATTCGTGATCCACTATCTGGACGTTCATATGTTTACCAAGCGATGCGTATTAGTGGTGGAGCAAATGTTTTAGAATCTATCGAAGATACGATGGAAGGTAAACTTCCTCAAAAAATTATTTCAAAACGTTCAGCAGATGGAAATAGCTCTTACGGAAATCAAATTGGATTACCAACAAGCTTTGTTCGTGAAGTTTATCATGAAGGATACAAAGCAAAGCACATGGAAGTCGGAGCAGTAGTCGGAGCAGTTAAAGCAAGTGATGTTCGCCGTGAAAAACCAGCTCCTGGAGACATCATCATTCTACTTGGTGGGCGTACAGGAAGAGATGGAATTGGTGGGGCAACAGGATCATCCAAAGCTCATAATGAAACATCAATTCAAACAGCTTCATCAGAAGTTCAAAAAGGAAATGCTCCGACTGAAAGAAAAATTCAGCGTTTATTTAGAAATGGAGAAGTAACGCGCTTAATCAAAAAATGTAATGATTTCGGAGCAGGAGGCGTAGCTGTTGCCATTGGGGAACTTGCTGATGGATTAAACATCGACTTAAATGCTGTTCCAGTCAAATACAATGGATTAAATGGAACAGAACTTGCAATTTCAGAATCGCAAGAGCGTATGGCAGTCTTGGTGGCTTCTAAAGATGTAGACACTTTTATTAACTTTGCACATCATGAAAACTTAGAAGCAACTGTTGTTGCAGAAGTGACAAATACCAATCGTTTAGTGATGAATTGGAATGGTCGTCCAATCGTCAACTTATCACGTACTTTCTTAGATACAAATGGTGCGCGTCAAACAACAAACGTTACAATTAAAACAGATTTAGAATCTAATCCATTCCAAAGTAAAATACAAGGAAACACAATTAAAGATAAATTCCTAAATAATTTAAAACAACCAAATGTTGCATCACAGCAAGGAATGGTTGAAATGTTTGACTCAACCATTGGGGGAACGACTGTTTTAATGCCTTATGGAGGAAAATATCAATTAACTGAGACGGAAGGATCAGTTCATAAAATTCCACTACGTCATGGTGTGACAAATACAGTTAGTATGTTAACTTATGGATATAATCCAGAAATTACATCCTGGTCACCATTCCATGGAGCAGCTTATGCAGTAGTTGAATCAATGGCAAGAATCATTGCCTTAGGTGGAAGATGGCAAGGAATTCGTTTCTCATTTCAAGAATACTTTCGTCGTTTAGGACAAGACCCACAAAACTGGGGACAACCGTTTGCAGCGCTACTCGGGTCAATTTACGTTCAAAAAGGGTTTAATTTACCTGCAATCGGTGGAAAAGATAGTATGAGTGGATCATTTGAAGAATTACATGTTCCACCGACATTCATTTCATTTGCAGTTCAAACAGAAAAAGCAAACAAAGTTTTATCACCAGAATTCAAGGCACCGGAAAACTATATTTATTTAATTAAACATGAACCAACTAAAGATTTAATGCCAAATATTGAACAGTTAAAAACTAACTTTGACTATATTTATGACATGGTTACAGTCGGATGTATTAAATCAGCTTTCTCGGTTAAACAGGGAGGGATTGCTGAAGCATTAGCAAAAATGAGTTTCGGGAATAAAATTGGTGCAACCATTAAAACAGGTTATGATGTATTCGACTTAGAACTGGGATCGATTATCGTAGAGTCTGATCGACCATTATTATTTGATCATGCGCACTTACTTGGAAAAACAACATCGGAACCTTTAATCGTCATCAATCAAGAGGCCATCACGATTGAAGAAAGCTTAGAAGCATGGCAAGGAACATTTGGCAATTTATATCCAGTTGCCGCTGAAGCTGAAAAAATAGAGGTTCCAATCATTGACTATAAAAATACCATCATTAAAACATCATCAATAAAATCAACACCACAAGTATTCTTGCCAGTATTCCCAGGAACAAACTGCGAATATGATAGTGCAAGAGCCTTCGAACAAGCTGGGGCAAAATCAATCATTGATGTATTTTGTAATCAAAATCATCAAGATATTGAAGCTTCAATTGAACGTATGGTTAAACACATTAATGAATCTCAAATTTTAATGCTATCTGGAGGATTCAGTGCTGGAGATGAGCCAGATGGATCAGGAAAATTTATTACATCAGTTTTAATGAATGAACAGGTACGTGAAAGTATTGAAGGATTATTAGAGCGTGATGGATTAATCTTAGGTATTTGTAATGGATTCCAAGCATTAATTAAATCAGGATTATTACCATATGGACAGTTTGGAATGGTAACTGAAGACTCACCAACTCTAGTTAAAAACAATACGAACCGACATATGTCAAAAATTATACAAACACGTATTGCCTCAAACAAATCACCTTGGTTATCGGGGGCAAACGTTGGAGATATTCACAATATCGCAATTTCGCATGGAGAAGGGAAATTTGTAGCGAATGATGCTGTGATTAAAAAAATAATCAAAAATGGTCAAGTCGCGACTCAATACGTAGACGTAACTGGAAAACCAACAATGGATGGAATCTACAATCCTAATGGATCAATCGCTGCCATTGAAGGAATTACAAGTCCAGATGGACGCATTCTTGGAAAAATGGGGCACTCAGAGCGCATCGGAAGTCAAATTTTCAAAAATGTCCCAGGTAATTACGATCAATTACTGTTCCAAAGCGGAGTAAAATACTTTAAATAAAACGTTGAGTCTCGCAATTAACACGCGTAGGAAGTGAATAAAGTCTGAATTATCGGGAGACAGAAGAGGCTTTAGAACTTTACGAGCGTATTGCGAGAAGAAACTAGATTCAAAAGTTCTATATATAAACTGAAATGTAATCAATCGTTTTATCATCAGGCTTAGTATTTAAACCCTTTTGATACTAAGGTATAACTATAGAACCGCTAAATGTTTAAAAATCCACAAAACTTAGAGGTTCTTATATATCTAATGAGAAAGCACAGCGTCACCCTAACAAGTAAAAAGATAAAAGAGAGACTATACAAAGAGAGAAAAACGGAGGATAAGGCCATGAACCCAACTCGAGTAATGTTATATGAAGGAAAAGCAAAGCAAATTTTTAAAACGGACGATGATCACAAAGTTATTATTCATTATAAAGACGATGCAACAGCATTTAATGGGGTAAAAAAATCAAGCATCGCAAACAAAGGTATTTTAAACAATGCGATTACAACAATCATTTTTGAAATGTTAGAAAAACGTGGAGTGAAAACCCATTTCATTGAAAAATTAAATGATCGTGATCAATTATGTCATAAAGTTGAAATTGTTCCTTTAGAAATTATCGTGCGCAACATTATTGCAGGAAGTATGGCAAAACGTTTAGGAATCGAAGAAGGGACAATTCCATCGAACGTGGTTTATGAATTATGTTATAAAAATGATGCTTATGGGGATCCGTTGATTAATGAAGATCACGCGGTAGCATTAGATTTAGCGACTTATGAAGAGTTAGCAAAAATTAAAGAAATGACATTAGAAATCAACAAAGCATTGATTGAATTCTTCGACGCACAAGACATTCGCTTAATTGATTTCAAAATTGAATTTGGGCGTACAAAAAATGGGGAAATTGTGTTAGCCGATGAAATCTCACCAGATACATGCCGTTTATGGGATAAAAAAACAAACGAAAAGTTAGATAAAGATCGTTTCCGTCGCGACTTAGGAAATGTTGAAGAAGCCTATATTGAAATCTTAAATCGCGTAAGTCGCTAAGGTGAATAATATGGCAGAATTAGATTTATTTTTCGAAAATAAAATGAATGAAGAGTGTGGAGTCTTTGGAATCTTCAATCATGAAAATGCAGCTGAATTAACTTATTACGGATTACATGCTCTTCAACATCGTGGTCAAGAAGGCGCTGGAATCGTTACGAGTGATGGCAAAATGCTTCATCAACATAAAGGAGAAGGACTTGTTCGAAATGTTTTTACTCAACAAGATATCGATCGTCTAAAGGGAATCCATGCGATTGGACACGTTCGTTATTCAACAGCAGGCGGAGGCGGAATTATGAACGTTCAACCTTTCCTATTCCGCTCTCAATCAGGACCACTTGGTCTTTGTCATAATGGAAATTTAGTCAATGCAAATCAACTTAAAGTCTATCTTGAAAACGAGGGAAGCATCTTTCAGACTACCTCTGATTCAGAAATTCTCGCTCATTTAATCAAACGCCAACGTGGAGATATGATGACAGCTTTGAAGGAATCCCTACTTTATATCGAGGGAGCTTTCGCCTTCCTACTATTAAAAGAAAATGAAATGTACATCGCTTTAGATAAACTGGGATTACGTCCACTATCTCTTGGTCGAATTGGTGATAAAGGAATTGTCGTTGCATCGGAAACATGTGCTTTTGATGTGATTGGAGCAGAATATTTGCGAGATGTTCATCCAGGAGAAGTCATCAGAATTGACTTAAATGGGATAACGTCAGACCGCTACGCCAAAACTTGTCATCGTAGCATGTGTAGCATGGAGTACGTTTACTTTGCAAGACCAGATAGTGATGTAGAAGGAATTAACGTTCACCAAGCACGTAAAAATTGTGGCCGAGTTCTAGCTAAAGAATCACACGTTGAAGCAGATATCGTTGTAGGAGTACCAGATTCGGGATTAAGTGCAGCTATCGGATATGCAGAAGAAGCTAATATTCCATTTGAAATTGGCATGATTAAAAATAAATACATTGGACGAACCTTTATCCAGCCCTCACAAGAACTTCGTGAACAAGGGGTTAAGATGAAATTATCAGCTGTTCGTTCAATTGTTAAAGATAAACGCGTTATTTTAATTGATGACTCAATTGTTCGTGGGACAACATCACGCCGAATGGTAGATATGTTACGTGATGCAGGGGCTAAAGAAGTTCACGTGCGTATCGCCTCACCAGAAATCAAATTTCCATGTTTTTATGGAGTTGATTTCTCAACATACGATGAATTAATTGCTGCAACCCATACAACAGAAGAAATAAGACACGTAATTGGAGCCGATTCATTAGCCTTTATTTCAGTAGAAGGACTAACAAAAGGTATTGGCCAACCTGTAACTTACGGTAAAAACTGTGGTCAATGTGTCGCATGTTTTAATGGAGACTATCCGACATATCTATATGAAGATGTTATAAATGCAAACAAAGAAGTTAAATAAGGGGTGGAGAAGATGAGTAAAGCGTACGAACAATCAGGTGTAAGTCTAGAAGCAGGTTACGAATCGGTTAATCGAATCAAAAAACATATCGCAAAAACGAATCGTCCAGGAGTATTTTCGGGAATTGGATCATTTGGTGCTATGTTTGATTTATCGTCACTTGATTACCAAAACCCTCTCTTAGTATCGGGGACAGATGGAGTCGGAACTAAGTTAATGGTAGCAATTAAAGCAGATGTTCATGACACAATTGGAATCGATTGCGTCGCAATGTGTGTGAATGATATCGTTGTACAAGGAGCAGAACCCTTATATTTCTTAGATTACGTGGCGGTTGGGAAAAATGAACCTGCTAAAATTGAGGCTATCGTTAAAGGAGTAGCAGATGGATGTGAGCAAGCGGGAGCTGCTTTAATCGGTGGGGAAACAGCCGAAATGCCAGATATGTATGAGCATGGACATTATGATTTAGCTGGATTTGCAGTTGGAGTTGTTGAAAAAGATGAATTAATCACGGGTGAAAAAGTAAGTGAAGGTGATATCATCATCGGACTTTCATCAAGTGGAATTCACTCAAATGGATACTCATTAGTACGTAAAATCTTATTCAAAGACCATAACGTCGATTTAAACCAATACGTTGAATCACTTCAAGCCACAGTAGCAGAGGCCGTCTTAGCACCAACAAAAATCTACGTTAAACCAATCTTGGCTTTACTAAAAGAAGTTGAAGTACATGGGATGGCTCACATTACAGGTGGAGGATTTGATGAGAACATTCCACGTACATTACCAGAGGGGCACGGAGTCGTCATTAATAAAAACTCATATCCAATGCCTCCAATCTTTAATTACTTAAAAGAACTTGGAAACTTAGACGAGCGCGAAATGTATAACGTCTTTAACATGGGAATTGGAATGATTATCATTGTATCAAAAGACTCAGTTCAAAAAACAATGGAGGTCTTAACAGAAGCAGGAGAAACTCCACATATCATCGGTCACGTTGTAGCTGAAGAAGGAGTACAACTAGTATGAAAAAAATAGTTGTCTTTGCTTCAGGGAATGGTAGTAACTTTCAAACTATCGTTGAAAAATTACATAAACAAGCCTGCGAAGTAGCACTGCTTGTTTGTGATAAACCGGGTGCCTATTGCATTGAAAGAGCTCATAAAATGAACATTCCAACCTTCGTTTTTAATCCAAAAGAATATTCTAGTAAAGAAGCCTTCGAACAAGAAATCTGTACTCAGTTAATCCCCCTTAACCCAGATTTAATTGTTTTAGCAGGCTACATGCGCATTGTTGGTCAAACTTTATTAGATGTTTACGAAGGAAAAATCATTAACATCCATCCTGCATTATTACCAGCTTTTCCTGGTCGGGATGGAATCACAGACGCATTAAAATATGGGGTTAAAATTATGGGAGTGACTGTTCATTACGTTGATTCAGGTATTGATACAGGGATGATTATTGACCAAGTTTGTTTTAAACGTACAGGGTTAGAGACAAGAGAAGAAATAGAGCAAAAAATTCATGACTTAGAACATGAGCTATATCCAACTGTCATTAAACAATTGCTAAATATTTAGGAGGATGAAGAGAGATGAAACGTGCATTAGTAAGTGTGTCAGATAAAACAAACTTAGTGCCATTTGTACAAAATTTAATTGAATTAGGATACGATATTATTTCAACAGGTGGGACAAAAAAGTCATTAGAAGAAGCGGGAATGAATATTATTTCCATTGACGAGGTGACAGGGTTCCCAGAAATTTTAGAAGGACGTGTCAAAACGCTTCATCCATTAGTTCATGGTGGTCTATTAGCAAAGCGTGGTGATGAATATCACCAACAACAAGTAGCAAAAAACAACATCGAGTACATAGATTTAGTTTGTGTTAACTTATATCCATTTGCAAAAACAATTCAAAATCCTGAATCAACACATGAAGATAAAATTGAAAACATCGATATTGGTGGACCTTCAATGCTACGTTCTGCTGCTAAAAACTTTAATGACGTAACAGTCGTTGTAGATGTTAAAGATTACGATCAAATTATTGATGAAATTCGTGAACATGGAAATACAACCTTAAACACGCGTCAAAAATTAGCTGGAAAAGTATTTAATCATACAGCAGCCTATGATGCAATGATTGCAAACTACTTTAATCAAATCAACGAAATTAAAATTCCAGAAAAACTTACTGTTACATATGACCTAAAACAATCATTACGCTATGGAGAAAATCCACATCAGTCAGCAGCATTTTATCAAACATTAGAAAAACCATCTTACAGTGTAGTGGCGAGTGAACAATTACATGGAAAAGAATTGTCATACAACAATATTGCAGATGCTAATGCAGCACTTGAAATTTTAGCTGAATTTGAAGCACCAGCAGCGGTTGCGGTAAAACATATGAATCCATGTGGTATTGGAATTGGATCAACAATCGAGGAAGCTTATGCAAAAGCATATGAAGCAGATTCAACGTCAATCTTTGGTGGAATTGTTGCCCTTAACCGTGAAGTTAGCAAAGAAGTAGCAACAGAACTTCATAAAATCTTCTTAGAAATTATTATTGCACCAAGTTTTACAGAAGAAGCATTACAAATTTTAAAACAAAAGAAAAATATCCGCCTATTAACAACAGACATGTCAAATCGTCGTCAACTAGGACATAAATTAACAACAGTTAAAGGTGGATTATTACAACAAGACTTAGACACACTAGAAGTAACACTTGAAGACTTAGAATGTGTAACAGAAGTAAAACCAACACAAGAAGACTTAGAACAATTATTATTTGGATTTAAAGTTGTAAAACATGTGAAGTCGAATGCGATTGCTTTAGTGAAAGATAATATGACTGTAGGAGTTGGTGCAGGCCAAATGAATCGCGTCGGTGCGGCTAAAATTGCACTTGAACAAGCTAATGAATTGGCATCAGGTTCATATTTAGCATCAGATGCTTTCTTCCCGATGTCGGATACAGTTGAATTAGCTGCTAAATATGGAGTTAAAGCAATCATTCAACCAGGTGGATCGATTAAAGATCAAGATTCTATTGATGCTTGTAATAAATTTGGAATTGCGATGGTATTTACAAAAGTAAGACATTTTAAACATTAATTTGGTGAGGATAGGGAGAAATTTATGAAAGTTTTAGTTATTGGGCGTGGGGGACGTGAGCATGCCATCATAAAAAAATTAATGCGCGATAAAAAAGTTTCTCAAATTTTCTGTGCACCAGGAAATGATGGAATGATTGAGGCAACTTTAGTACCAATTGAGGAAACAAACGTAGCGGCACTTACTGACTTTGCGTTGGAAAATCAAATTGATTTAACCATAGTGGGGCCAGAAATGGCTCTTGTAGCGGGAGTTGTTAATAGTTTCAATTCAAAAGGATTAAAAGTGTTTGGCCCAACTAAAGAAGCAGCTTTAATTGAAGGCAGTAAAGCCTTTGCTAAGCAGATGATGTCAAAATATAATATTCCAACGGCAGTATATAAAGAATTTACAGAATTTGAGCCCGCGGTTGAGTATTTAAAAACACAGTCTATGCCAATTGTTATTAAAGCAGATGGACTAGCTGCTGGCAAAGGTGTAGTTATTTGTCAAACATTAGAAGAAGGAATTGAGACTTTAGAATCAATGTTATTATATCGTCAGTTTGATGAGGCCTCTTCGAAAGTAGTGATCGAGGAGTTCTTGGAAGGTGAAGAGTTTTCGTTAATGGCTTTTGTCGCAAATGAACTTTATAACCCAATGCCTATTGCACGTGATTATAAGCGTGCATATGATAATGATGAAGGGTTGAACACAGGAGGAATGGGGAATCACAGTCCACATCCGCTTATTTTGGAATCAGATTATGAGGAAGCGATTAAAATGGTTATTGGACCAATGACGAAGGCAATGATTGCTGAAAATATACCATTTACGGGAATCTTATATGCTGGATTAATGAAAACATCGTCAGGTATTAAAGTTATTGAATTCAATGCTCGCTTTGGAGATCCAGAAACGGAAGTGCTACTTCCTCGTTTAGAGACAGACCTTTCTGAAATCATGTTATCACTGCTTGAGGGGAAAGAAATCGAGTGTGTATGGTCAGATAAACCAACTGTTGGAGTTGTGTTAGCCGCTAAAGGTTATCCAGGAAATTATAATAAAGGCGCAATTATTAAAGGTCTTGATTTACTGGAAGATGTAGACGTTTGTCACATGGGAACTAAATTAGTAGATGGAGACTATACAACAAACGGTGGACGCGTTCTCTTTGTTGTTGGAAGTGGTGAAACTTTAGACAAAGCTCGAACTAATGTTTATCGACAAATAGAAAAAATTACTTGTGATGATTTGTTCTACAGACTAGACATTGCAAAGAAATTTGTCGAGTAAAAATATAAAAAGGGAGATCTTTGTAATCTCCCTTTAAGTCTATTTTTATTACATATTTGCAAAGCATAATGACAAAATTTTTAAAAAGATGTATTTTATAAATGAGCTTGTAATTTTATGAAGTGGGTGAGAAAGTGAGTAAGGTATTATTTACGCCAGGTCCTACGAATATTCCAATGGAAATTCGAGAAGTATTAGGGCAAGATTTAATTCATCATCGTATGGCTGATTATCATCAATTAATTAAAGATGTAAACGAAGGGTTAAAAAGAATATTTGATACTAAAAATGATGTAATTATTTTAACATCTTCAGGAACAGGGGCAATGGAGTCAACAATCGTTAACCTATTCTCTAATGGGGATGAAGTTTTAGTCATTAATACAGGATGGTTTGGTCAAAGATTTATTGAAATTTGTACTGTATATGGATTAAAAGTACATGAGTTAGCTTATGATTGGGGAAAAAGTTATGAGTTAAATGATGTAAAAGAAATTTTAGAAAAATATCCCGAAATTAAAGGTGTATTTGTAACTTATCATGAGACAGCAACAGGTGTTGTAAATAATTTGAAAGCTTTAGGAGATTTAACGAAAGATACAAATCGTTTATTAATTGCGGATTGTATTAGTGGGATGGTTGTACAAGAGTTCCATTTAGATGAATGGGGAGTAGATTGTGCGGTGGCAAGTAGTCAAAAAGGATTCCACTTACCTCCTGGATTGAGTTTTGTAGCCTTAAGTGATAAAGCAAAATTGAGTTTAGAATATTCAAATCTCCCAAAATATTATTTCGATTATAAAAAATATCTTCATTATTATGAAGTAAAATCAGAACAGCCATTTACTCCAGCAATTTCTATCGTTGTAGCATTAAAAACAGCATTAGATGGATTGTTGAATCAAGGTCTTGAAAGCGTGATTGCAAATAAAGTTCAAGTTCGAAAATATGCTGAAGAAAAACTTGCAAATCTCGGCCTTGAATTATTTATTAAAGACGAAAGTATTAGAGGAAATGTGTTAGTTCCCGTATTAGCTCCTGAAAATATCAATGCTAGCAAATTGACTGCTTTAATTGATGAAAGATATAACTTTACTGTAGCAGGTGGAATGGGTTCATATGCAGGTAAAATGTTACGCGTTGGAATTATAGGGGAAATCACAAAACAAGAAATTGATTTGTTAGTGCAATACATAAAAGAAGTTTTACCGGAATGTCAAAAGTAGCTTTAGAGGGGAGAATACATAATGAAGCCACAATTCGAATTAGAACGCAATACTGCAGTTATTAACTTTTCTGCACATTATTGCAATACTGAAGATGAATTATTAAATAGTCAAGGGTTTGAGAAAGTATTAACACGTTTCTTAAATAGATTGAAAAAGAAAGAATCACCAATTTATGAACAATTAGTTTATGTATGTGGTGAAAATCGAGTAGCAACGGAGTTAACATCACTTTTTAAATTATTATTGGTATTAGAGATTGATGAAGTTATGAAAATGAATCGATCATTTATAGTGTTACTTCAACACAAGGATACATTGATAGAATTTATTGAAGCATTATACGATTACTGGCGTCGTCTAGAACGGTACAGTGTCATTTATAACAGTACAGAAGGAACTGGGATTCAAAAAATAAAATTTATCGAGGCAAATAATGACTTTACTAATTTAGTATTAAAGGTTTATCGTACTATTGAAGAGCGTTTAATGGGACATCGTCAAAATGTGTATCGCCAATTAATTGTTGGAGCAAATGCAGGTTTAGTATTAAATGAAATTCAATGGGATTTTCCAATGCAATATAGGGGGCTAAGATATCCGGCGTTTATTGAGTCCATTGTATTAACACCGCCATTTATCACTTATCCTAAACGAACAAAAAGGGATGGAATTTTCGAAGAGGTTTTTATAAATCCACTTGATGGATTATATCTAGATCCAAATAATTGGTTTGTGTATCCTGCAAAAGTAGGAACTGCCCTAGCCTACGTATATTTTCATCGTGATTTTATGGCTCAAGGGGTTACAATGTGTAACTTATTTGAATTAGCAGAGTTGGAAGAATGTAAAGACAGAAAACCTGATTTAATTTATGTTTATGGAAATAAAGATAAAGAAGATCGTGCGGTATTCTATCAAGATAAAGAAAATGACATTATGATTGGATATGCGACCTATAGTGAAAATCACGATTATTTTGGTTATATGAAAAAAATGATTTTAACTTTATATAATGTCAAAATGATTAATGAGAAAAAACTTCCATTACATGGTGCTATGATTGAATTAACATTAAAAAATGGTATTCAAAGTAATATTGTAGTAATTGGAGATAGTGGAGCAGGTAAGTCAGAAACACTAGAAGCAATGCGTTTGATGGCAGAAGATGAAATTAAAGATATGAAAACTATTTTTGATGACATGGGAACGTTGGCAATCGAAAAAGGTGAAATTCGTGCGTACGGTACTGAGATTGGAGCCTTTGTACGCTTAGATGATTTGGATACAGGATATGCATATCGCACAATTGATCGAAGTATTTTTATGAATCCAGATAAAACGAATGCACGTATTGTAATTCCAGTTGCAACTTATAAAGATATTACAACTGGGCGTCCTGTTGACATGGTCTTATATGCTAATAACTATGAAGAAGATGGTGCTGAATTTGAATTTTTTAATAATATAGATGAAGCAAAAGATGTATTTGTAAGAGGAGCACGTAAGGCAAAAGGTACCACAACAGAAACGGGATTAGTTGAATCTTACTTTGCTAATCCATTTGGACCTGTGCAATTAAAAGAACAAACGGATCCATTGATTGATAAATATTTTGCAACATTATTTAAAAAGGGAATTAAAGTTGGACAAATTCGTACGCGATTAGCGGTTGAAGGGCAAGAACATATTGGCCCACGTAAAGCTGCCGAGTTGTTATTAGATTATATTAAAAATCAACAATAAAAAAGGTCTGACAGTACACTGTCAGAC
>NZ_AEXQ01000010.1:0-18109 GCF_000191865.1 Turicibacter sp. HGF1 | reverse complement strand
ATTATAGAACCAGAATAGAAAGTAGGAATAGAGGAGAAAGATATGGGAAAATATTTTGGAACAGATGGAGTTCGCGGAGTAGCGAACATGGAATTAACACCTGAATTTACGTTAAAGTTAGGACGTATTTTAGGATATCAATTAAAAAGTTTATGTGGACGTCCAAAGGTTTTAATTGGACGTGATACACGTATCTCTGGTGAATTACTCGAGAGTGCGCTTATTGCCGGTCTTGTCTCAGCAGGGGCTGACGTCTTAAAACTTGGCGTTATTACAACTCCGGGAGTGGCTTACTTAACAAAAAATCTAGATGTACAAGCAGGAATCATGATTTCTGCTTCACATAATCCGGTTCAAGATAACGGAATTAAAATCTTTAGCCACAGTGGTTATAAGTTAAGTGATGAGCAAGAAAACGAAATTGAAGCTTATTTAGATGCGCCTGATACGTTACCACGTCCGATTGCTGGTCACACTGGACGAGTAGAAGACTTCTACCGTGGAGCGAAGCAATATGTGGATTACCTTGAAACGACGATTAACGGGCGCTTAAATGGCTTAAAAGTCGTGTTAGATTGTGCAAATGGAGCAAGTTCAGCTTTAGCCCCTCAACTATTTAAAGAGTTGGGAGCGGAAGTTGTGACTGTTTCTTCAACACCAGATGGCGTGAATATTAACGAACAGTGTGGATCAACACATCCTGAGGCTTTAGCATTAGAGGTTGTGAAACATGGCGCTGACTTAGGATTTGCTTTTGATGGAGACTGTGACCGTTTAATCGCGGTTGATCATAATGGAAACATTGTGGATGGAGACTACATCATGTTTATTGTGGGTCGTTACTTAAATGAAAAAGGACAATTAAACAAGGGAACAGTTGTTTCAACTGTTATGAGTAACTTAGGATTCTATAATGCTGTTGAAGCAAATGGCTTACATAGTGTTCAAACTAAAGTTGGAGATCGTTACGTTTTAGAAGAAATGTTAAAGAACGGCTATAACTTTGGTGGAGAACAATCAGGACACTTAATCTTCTTAGATTATGGAACAACAGGAGATGGAATGTTAAGTGCCGTTCAGTTAGCACAAATCGTCGTAGAAAAACAACAAACGTTAGCACATTTAGCGAGTGAGATGCCAAAGTATCCTCAGTTATTAAAGAATTTACGCGTTGAAGATAAAAATGCGATGATGACAAATGAAGCGATTTTAGCAGTGATTGCTGAAGTGGAAACCGAGATGAACGGTAAAGGCCGTGTCTTAGTTCGCCCTTCAGGAACAGAACCATTGGTTCGTGTGATGGTTGAAGCGGAGACGGAAGAGTTGTGTGTTGCTTATGTTGAGCGAATTTTAGCAGTTGTTGAAGTTGAGATGAAGTAAACAAATTTAATAATAGGGCTCTCATTTTTAGGTAAGTTAGTTATCTAGAGTGAGAGTTCTTTTTATGAATAAATTTAAGTTAAATTTTGTAAAAATAAACGTGATGAATTGTGTCTATGATATAATTTATATGTGAAAATGATGGTAATTAAAGTGAGGGATATGGGTGGCAACAATTATAGAACAAGTACAGTTTAGTCCTTATGAACGTCCAAAGTACACAATATCTGAGTTAAGTCAGATGGTGATAGTTAAACGGAAAATGTTAAATGAAAGTATCTCTGAAATGGCTAAAAGGTTAGCTTTAGATGAAGATTTAATTATGGAAATTGAACAGTCACCAAGATTTTTTAACGTAAATAGCTACAAAGCCTGTAGTCAAATACTTGAAATACCGATTGTACAAATGCTAGAAAAAGAAATTGAAGAGCCAGTAAGTATTAGTTACCGTCAAAAAGAAATTGGATGTGGGAATGAAGAAACTTCTAAAACCATTGAATTAGCTAATATTATTTTTCAGGAAATGGTTATTCAACATAAGATTAATCAGAATTAGGAGGAATTTTGTTTAATGGTGATAGATATTTCAGGTGACAAAAAAAGAGAGTGGTATGAATCTGCTATACCGATTGCGAGAGTTGAGCGTGCCAAGTTACTTCCAGATAATGAAGTGATTAGTAATCCTTTTCAATTGTTAGAAAAAAAGGGTTTCTTCATATTGAAGTTCCCATCTAAGGATGACAATTTATCAGGATTTCATATAAGAAAAAGTGGAATTGATTGTATTTATATAAATTCTGCACAGACACTTGGGCGCCAGTATTTTTCAGTATGGCATGAGTATTATCATGCGGTAACTGGAGAAGGAAGTTCACTAAGTTTTCATGGGGAACGAGAACTTGATGAAATTGAGTTCAAAGCTGAATGTTTTGCAGGGTGCTTATTAATGCCAGAAGAGTTAGTTAAAGAGTATTTAAAAAATAAAAGAATTACGAATTTGAAGTATATTCGATATACAGAAATTATTGCCATGCAAAATTATTTTAAGGTCAGTTTTCAAGCGATTATAAAACGATTAATTCAGATCTTTCCAGAGTTTGAAAATGATTTGAAAAAGCGCTATTCCTTATCCAAGAAAGAACGGTATTCAGAGCTAATAAAATTGACAGAAGAATGTCACGGGGATGTTAGACTCATTACAAAAACAAATGATGTGTATTTATCAAAGCAGTTTTTTGATGATATGGAGGCTAATTTTATCCATCAAAGAATATCACCAGAAAAAATGAAATCATTATTGGTATTATTGGAGTGTTTAGAAAATGAATCATGAGGCGATTGAGTTTTCAAGATACCCAATCTGTGATACAGATATTTGGGTAAGAATCTGTTTGGGAAATTTATTTGATGTGATTTTTAAAAAGTATAAAAAGCTTGTTGTAGCAGATGCAGTCGAGAATGAAATTCTAAAATGGGAACGTGAAAATTCTAATTTTACATTTATAGCTAATAAGTATAATGACTATAAAGATAAGGGATTAATCCTAGTGATTGATCATATGAAGGATATTAGGGTTGAAGATCGTTTGATTTTAGAACAAATTCTATTTGATTTAGGATTTGAGAGTTGCTTTTACTATGGAATGTCTGAAAAAGATAAAGCGGAATACGTTTCAGCTCTTTATGCTGATTATTTTAAGATGCCGTTTATGAAGAGTAATGATCATGCATTTTCCGATGGGGGAAAAGGAAAAGTATTATTTCCGAAATTGCTGGTTAAGGATTGGTATAAAACAACGGAAGAACTCATTTTTGATACTATGGTAAGAATTAGAATTCGATCACTTGTCGATGAAAAGTGTAAGAGGATGTCTGATGAACGCCAAAAGAATCTTAATAAGTATATGGATTATAAAAATGAAGATTTACAAAATCAATTAGCTTTATTGAAGACGAAGTTTTGTTCATAATTTTGTTTTATTTTAGGTGAAAGAGGAGATTATAGGATGAATAAAGAGAAATACTTAAATAAATTAGATCAATTAAGTCTGTTTTGTCAGGAATTTAATTTAGATGATAAAGTGAACCAAGATATTGAAAAATTAAGAAAAGAGTTAGTTGAATTTAAGATAAAGATACCTTTTGTGGGGCGTTTTAATGCAGGAAAGAGTGCTTTGTTAAATACGATTTTAGGTGGAGATGTATTAAAGGAAGAGCAGAAGCCAGAAACTTGTTTAGCTACAGAAATCAAATTTGGAACTCATAAAGTTATTGCTCATTATACTGATGGAACAACATCAGAGCATCACATAGATATATTAATGAAGTTAGGTGCAGATGGGGATGAGCAGGATGAAATTAATGTTAATAAGTGTAGATATTTAGAGGTTTATTTGCCGATTCCTGGGTTAAGGGAGTTGGGTAAGGATATTATACTTGTTGATATGCCTGGATTTGATTCTGGTATTGAAAGTCATAATAAGGCGATTTTACGTTATTTATCTGAAGGTAGTTTGTTTATGTTGGTTATAGATTGTGAAGATGGAACAATTAAGACGACGGATATAGCGTTTTTAGATGAATTAGATAGTTTTAATGTTGAGTTTAAGGTGCTATTAAATAAAGCGGATAAAAAACCTGAATCACAATTGAATCAAATAAAATCGGAGGTAGAGAATTCTTTACAGCGATTATTTTATAGGGATATTGAGGTGTGTTTAACTTCTATCATGAATGAAGATACACCAGAAGTTATAAAAAAGGCTATTTCAACTATTGATAAAGATAAAGCATTAGAACATTTCTTTAGCTCTCGATTAGAAAAGATTGAACAAGAAATTCTGTTATTATTAGAGACTTTAAAAAATGCCAGTCAATTGGATACGCGTGAAATTGATCAGACCATTGATGAGCTAAAAAATAAGTATCATAATTTAGAACGTAAGTTAGCGGTGGAGAGTAGAGAATTAAAATATAAGTTAACTAGTGTGGCTAAAAATGATATTTTAAATGATTTAAGGAATGCTATCTTACAACAATCATCTTTTTTAGCTCGACGTGCATTGAGTGGTGAGGAATCTTTTGTTATGGCACTAAATGAAATTATTCGTCCTGTTTTATTATCTGCTACGTCAAAACACGTGGAAATACAGTTTAATCATTTAGTTGAAAATTTAGAAACTGAATTTTTAGATATTAATGAGGTAATTACAGGAATACGTGGATCGTTTACACTTGCTTCATCTTCAATTAATGGCATTGCAAAGGCAGCTAAGGCAATAGATGGTGGTAAGAAGTTTGCGAAAGGATATAAAGCTGTTACCACAGGATTAGCTGTTTTTACATCTGTTGTGGCTCCTTGGCTAGAATTAATTTTAATCTTTTTACCTGAGATATTGAAAATGTTTGGTCTAGGAAGTGAAAAAAGTCAGATTGATAAAATGAGAGAGAAAATTGAAACTGAATTAGTAGGGCAGATTATTTTTAAATTAACACCTGAGATTGAGAAATCGTTAATTGAGTTAGAAGAAGAGTATGTGGCGCAACTTAATGAACAATTTAATGAACAATTAGAATCAATAAAAAATACACTTGAACAAGTCAAAGGTTCTAAAGTAGAAAAGATAGAGCAACAAAAAGACTATATTGAAAAAATTAATGTAGCGATTGAAACTATTTCAGAATTAGTGGGGTAATGGGGATATGAAAAAAGTTGAAATTAATCAAATAACACATATTTGTAAAACTTATGAAAATATTGTGACATTATTAAATTCTCATCGTGAATTATTTGATGAAAATATTTTACATGAATTTGAAATGAGTAATCGAAATATTAAGGAAAAGTTGTTACAGAAAATTGAAACGGATAGATTGTTGAAAATTGGTATTGTCGGTGAGGTTAAAGCTGGAAAGTCATCTTTTTTGAATGCCTTACTATTTGAGGGGAAAGAGGTATTACCAAAGGCTGCTACTCCAATGACGGCTGCTTTAACAAAAATTAAATATGGTGAAACATTGAGCGGAACGATTGTGTTTTATGATCAAAAGGACTGGGAACTGATTGAGTATAAATCAAGACAATTTGATGAGGAAGTCACTCGTTTACGCTTGGAGTTTGAGGAATCTCAAATGGGATTACGCCGTGGGATGGTAATGCCATTTAACGAGGAAGCATTTAAACGTTATCTTGAGCAAAATATATCACCTGATTTAAAAGGATGTCATGAACTTGTAGAAATGGTCAATGATACGAATATTAATCCGTATGATTATTTAGGAAGTACTGAAGAGTTAACACAACACTATAAAATTGAAGATTTTATTGGTGAGCTAAATAACTATGTCGGTGTTAGTGGAAAATTTACTCCCTTAGTCAAACATACAGAGTTAAGTTTAAACTTACCCGTTCTTAAAGGAATTGAAGTTGTTGATACGCCAGGAACAAATGACCCGATCGTTTCGCGTGGAATGACGACTCGTGATTTTCTTGGGGAATGCGATGTTATTTTCTTGTTGAGTTATGCAGGACAATTTTTAACTAATGAAGATGTTAATTTTATTGTCTCAACTTTACCGGATAAAGGAATAAAAAATGCTGTTTTAGTTGGAAGTAAGTTTGATTCTGCTATATTAGATAACAATAAAATAAAAGATGATTTTACTTTGGCATTTCAGGATACACAAAAAAAACTGGCAGTGCATGCTATCCAAACTTTATCTAAACATGTAAATGAAAGCAATGATAATGCCTTAAAATGCATACAAGAATCGATGCCGCCAGTTTTTGTATCATCACTATTTTATAGTATTGCAAAGAAAGATTTTAAAAATTTAACTGAGGATGAAGCGCATATTTTAAAAACCTTTGTCAATCGTTACCCTACATTTAAACGCAATAAAGAAGCTTTAGTGAGTTACTCTAAAATCGGCGTGATTAAACGAAATAAATTACAACCGATTATTGAACAGAAAGAAGTCATAGTAGCAGAAAGTATAGCAACTTTTGAAAAGACAAAGTTAAAAGAGTTCTCTAAAAAAGTATCTTTGGTTCGTCAAAGTGTTGAGTCTCGTTCTCATGCGATAACCACACAAGATTTAAAGGGATATGAACAACAACATAAAGAAATTATACGTCAGTTGAATAAAATGGATTCAAAAGTTAAATTATTATTTGCACAAACAAAATCAGATTTAAAATACAAGCTACAAGACTTACAAGCTCATTTACAACAATTGAAGAACCAACACGGTAATATTGATGTGTCTCAAGGAGAAAGAAGTCAGACATATACTAAAAGAAAAATGATATTTTTTAAAAAAGATTTTGTTGAAATAACTCACTATAATTATATTACGACGACTCAATTAGTAAAAAACCTTGAGAATTATCGAGTTAGCATTCAAAAAGATACGAGTGATGAATTTAAACGATTAGTTAATTTATCTAAATTTACACGAGATTTAAAAGAGTGTATTATCGATGCATGTGATTTTAGCCAATTGAATTTTGACGAAGATTCGATTTTAATTTCTGTTGAACTGGCTTTACTCGAGTTGCATATGCCAAAGTTAGATTTACCGACTAAGGCTTATAAAAAAATAATTACCGATGCTTATACAGATGTTAAAATCGAAGGGGAAGATGGAATACATCGTGCTGTTGCTTTGCAAAATGATGTTTTAAGTGATATTTGTGATGATGTTTGTATCCAAATTCAACATGTTGAGGAGGAAATTTGTCAGAAATTTGATGAAGTTTCATCTGATTTTATTAAAAATGTTTCAACAAGTCTAGAAAATACACTAGAAGAATTAAAGAAACAGTTTGAGGAAAAAGAGGCCTATTTAAGAAAGTATGACGCCTTTAAACACGATTTATTAGATTTAGAAAAGAAAGTAAAAGGTATGGGAAATTTGAATTAAATAGGTAGGGGTCAATATGAACGATTATTTTGATGATGAACTTGATTTAGATTTGGATTTAGATTTAGATATGCTTAAGGAATATGAACCGGAAAGTATGAATCCTTATTTAGCTTCGGCTGAGGAGGGGTTTAATCTCGTTCGAAAACTTTTAGCCTTTAATCAGGAAAAGCGAAAACAGTTAAATAATGTGTTAGATTTGCATCGTGTGATTGATGGAGATTTATTGAATCTAATGGGAAACATCGACTTTGATGAAGAAATTAATGTGTTTAATAAGTTATCGATTTTAAAAGAAAGAATGTACGAGCAAAGTAAGATGCGATTGTTGAGTCAAAAGTGTGTGGTTGGAATAGGCGGGAAATTTAGTGCTGGAAAGTCAAGGTTTATTAATTCGATTTTAGACGATGATATTTTGCCAGAGGATACGACACCGACGACATCGATTGCTACTTATATTGCTAAGGAAATAGGAGTAGAGCAGCTATTGGCTAATACGGTTAATGATATGGATGTTAAACTTGATCGAGATGCTATTCAAGCGATTACACATTTATTTAATGAAAAGTATAAACTTGGATTTTCACATATTATTCGACATTTATTAATTAAAACAGGCAAATTACCTTATGATAATGTTGTCCTATTAGATACACCAGGATATTCAAAAGATGATTCGAAACTGATTAAAGAAACACAAGATGAGGTAACTGCTAAAATTAATTTAAAGACCGCAGATTATGTTATTTGGCTAGTTGATATTGAAAATGGCGTTATTAATCAGACAGATATTGAGTTCTTATATGAACTTGATCAATGTTATCGTATTTTAGTTGTTTTTAATAAATGTGATAAGGTATCACCACAAAGATATACGGAAGTTATCAATTATTCGAAGGATGTATTGAATAATATGGGACTTAATATTTTTGATGTGATTGCGTATTCGGCGACTGAAAAAAGAGAATATGGAACAAATTCAATTGAAGCCTTTTTTAATGAAGCAAATCTTTATCGTAAACAAAAAGAAGATATGAGTGTGCAGTTAAAAGAAATTAATGAGATATACGAAAACTATTTCAATACCGAATTTAAAAGATTGAAAGAGAATAATCACACATTAAATAATATTATCTTTAAGTGTGAAAACCCTTCTCAACTAAATGCAATGGTTGAAATTAAGAAACAAAATAATGCTAGTCTTGCAAAAAACTCAATCTATCGTTCGCGGTATCGTCAAGTTCATCGAAAATTAAATGAAATAATTAAAAATATTTAATAGTGTTTGAAGGAGAGAATTTGGCTATGGAGAATGTAACAGAAGAAAAAATAAAGAAACTAGCTATGCTATTAAATATTGGAGAAGAGTACAGTCAAAGCCCCGTGATGAATGACTTAGATACTTTATTGTTTGATAGACTTAAAAAACTTTTAGAAGAGGGTAGTTATTTAGAAAAGGCTAGGTTATTACATGATTTACAGACTTGGAAGCAGCAATTAGATTTATATATAGAGTATCCTTTTTTAGTCGGGAAAACTATTGTTGGAATTGTCAATGGAGGTAAATTTCAAAGTTATAATTTTTATAAAAATGTATTGAACCTTCATGAAGAAGCTGAAGTATATAAAGAAAATCAAGGAATGCCAACCATATTAATTCACAGTGATAAAGAAACTGAGTATGTAATAAAAAATAAATATCATAATCAACAGGAAGTAGATTTAAATACTATTAAATTAACTAATTCATTATCGTGGAAAGATAAAATTGATGTAAAACAATTTTTAAGTCATATTATGATTTATGCTAGACATGAATATGATGATATTATTTTTATTGATTTTCCATTACACTACATTCATCATAATTTAGAAAATCAAATCTTAATGCATTTTTGTGATGCGATTTTAATTAATGCTACAAAAGATTCTAATTATGAGCGGGAATTAAAGCACATTATAAAACTAAACTATCGTAAATTAATTAATCTTAATGTAGAAGATTATGAGGGAGTTCTAAATAACCTAAATAGAATTATCCGTCAACGAGATAAGTTTCAAATAAGTCTTCAAACTTATTCAACCGAGGAGGTTAAACGACAATTAGCTAGTTTAAACGGGGCAAATGCTTATGTTTCATTTAAAGATGAATTATTGATGAAATTATTAGATATAGAAAAATTTTACTTAGAGGAAGTTGAAAAAACAAAAAATTTAATTTCTAAGTTTAATAAAGATATTGTGTTATGGTCACGCGAGGATGATGCATTAGCAAGTATTAAAGTAATGCGCGATAATATTAAGATTAGTCATTTGAAAGCCCAAGAATTGTTGTCTAAACACCAAGAAGTACGAAATGAATTTCTTTCGAAAATGAAAAATATAGAGCAGGTCCACTTTAAACAATCAGAAAAAGATGTTGTGAAAAGTAAATCAATATACCTCCAAACATATGAAAAGAATTTGTGGTTGGATTTAACGATGTCATTGATTGAATTGAATGAACTTCAGTTAGCAAAAATATATATAGATAGACTTGAGTTGGTTGCTGATCAACGGTTATTTATTCTTTATTTAATGATTTCTCAAAAACAAGGACGCCCATATGTGGAGCAACATCTTAAAAATCTAAAATTAAGCCCTAATAAAGGACAATTTATTATTCGTGCTAAAATTATGTACCGAAAAGAAATTGGAATTTCAAATGAAGAGGTTGAGGAGTTAGCATTAAAATTAGATCGGGTTGAGAGTGCGGATGAGTTTTACTTAAAAGGAATGGCATTGAGTAAAAAAGATTTTTCTAAGGGTGTCAAATTGATGAAGCTTGCTTTTGAAAGAGGACATATTGAAGCAGGACAGCATTTATTTAGACTATATACTCAGTCTAATAAGAGTTTACATGAATTTGATTTGCAGTATTTATCAAACAACATGTTACCCGAGGCAATGTTAGAAGTGGCTCGTAATTTTATGCAAGAAGAAAAATTCGCTCAGGGGATTATTCATTATAAACTGGCCATTGTTCTTGGCTCAAGAGAAGCTTTAATAGAGTTAGCTAATATGCGTTATGAACGAGATGATTATCGAGGTGCAATTCCGTTATATGAAATTATCATTCATCGAAAAGGTAGACCTGCTTTAGAATTTTATGAAAAATTAGGGATTTGTTATTATAATAATGAAAAATATCCAGAAGCTTTGTATATGTTTGAAAAGGGTAAGACGGCAGTATCTTATTTTTATTTAGGGCGTATGTATGAAAATGGACTAGGCACTTTGCAGAATTTGAGTAAAGGGTTAACTTGTTATAAGACAGCTAGTTTATCTGGGCATAAGCAAGCTAAAACGGCTTATAATCGTTTAAAGAGTAAGATAGATCGAGATAAAATAAGAACACAGACTTCAACCACATATAGTAGTAGTACAAATTATTCAACCAAAACGACGACGACTACAAGTCGCTCAAATGATAGTTGGTGTTTTTTAACGACAGCTACATGCTTAGCACTTGGGAAAGGTGATACTTGCGAGGAGTTACAACTTATTAGGTATTACAGAGATAATTATTTAGTGCTAGATCAAGATGGAGAAAGTTTAATTTATGAATACTATCAGATGGCACCCAAAATTATTGAAAAGATTGAAGCTGAAGCTAATTCTCAGTTAGTTTACATCACGCTATATAACGATTATATTAAACAAGTTTATGATTATTTAACTAGGCAGCAGTATATCCAAGCTAAACAACTGTATATTCAAATGGTTAAGGATTTATATCAAAAGTATGAATTAGATGACTTAGCGTATGAGATTAGATCACGATTTTTATAATCATGTAATTTGTTAAAATATTAGTTTAAAAGTTATGCTTAGGTAGTGATTAGAAGTAAGAAAGTGTATTATTTGACTAAAGTTTTTAGGAAGATGATACACTTTTTTTACCTACTATAATTACAATAGTCGATATGACTTGTAAACTGAATTTAATTTTTAAAACTTGCAAAACTATTGTTGTATTTATTGAGAAAAATATCCTTGAATATCATCTATTTATTAGGGGAATATAGTAATGTTTGTATATTATAATAACTGGATTGGCAACACTAAACTAAACAACTTTTTTGAGGTTGTTTTTTCGAAAGTCAATTGGGGATAAATATCCTAGTGAGGAATGAATTCGATGATTGTTATACCAGTTCACATAGTCACCAAAATATAACCCTAATTGTTCTAGTGTTTCAAATGTTCTATTTCTTACAAATTCAGTTTTAATTACTTTATATGTAGCTTCCGCTACAGCGTTATCATACGGGCATCCTTTCATACTTAAGGAACGCTCGATATTAAATGTTTCTAGAATTTCATCAATCATTTTATTCTTAAATTCATTCCCACGATCGGTGTGGAAAATTTTAATTTGATTAAGGTTTGTTTGAACAGTACTAAAGGCCTTTTTGATTAATTCAGCATCTTTATGAGGACCTACACTATGTCCAATAATTTCACGATTAAATAGGTCTACAAGTACGCAAATATAGTGCCAACGATTTCCTACTCGAACGTACGTTAAGTCACTTACGACAACGTTTAAATGGGGCTGATCATTGAACTTTCTTTCAACTACATTCTCAACTTTATCTTCATTACATTTAGCTGTGTGTGGTTTATACTGAGCTACTGTGTAGTTAGAGACAAGCCCTTCTTGTTTCATGATGCGTCCAATACGACGACGTGATACTTGATGACCTAGTTTCTTCAATTCTTGCTTAATTTTTCTTGTTCCGTAATTATTGTAACTTTGACGAAAAATCTCAATAATATCTGCTACTAATTGAGTTTCATTCTGTCTAGGTTTAGACTCATAGTAATAGGTACTACGAGGGACATCAAGGACTTTACACATCGCTGAAACAGAATACTTGTGCGTATTATTTTTAATCACATTTATTTTCGTCCTAAGATCAGCGCTGCTTGCTTTAAAATATCATTTTCCATTTCAAGTTGTTTCACTTGTTTACGTAGTTTAATTAACTCTAATTCTTCTTGAGTGCGATTATCTTTCTCTTTAAAAGAACCTGTGGAATTAGATTGGTTAATCCACTTATCAAGCAGGGAAGATGATACTTCATATTCACGAACGATATCACATTTACGTTTACCATTTAAGTGAAGTTGAACTAGTTGATTTTTGAATTCATCAGTATAAGTACGGCGAGGTCTACGGGTTTTAGTTTGGGTCATGTTAAGGGCTCCTTTAGTCATTATTAGTTATAATTCTACATGACCTTAAAAAAACTGTCTAATTAATTGTAACCTATCCAATATCTTGGTTCGTGATTATGAGGGATTTGAAAATTATTTACATAAAAAATATCCCCCTATTTTAGGAACTCCTCATAAGGGACGAATTAGCAAATGGATTAATTTATTATATTAGTATGAGGTCGCCAAAGGCGGCCTTTTGTCATGTTTTAAGAGGTTTTGTAAGGGGATTGGAGTTCTAATTAGATAGTTTATTAAATAAGCTTAGATATATAAGTCCAGATAAGTTTTTCACACTTGGAAAACTTTTAGCTGGAGTATGGGATGTCTTAGTACCAAAAAGATTGCACAGCTAAGATTCTTATTTCATATGTGAAATACAGTTGTGTTTTAATGCAGATGTTTAGGTAGGAATAAAGCTAGGAGGAGATGCGATGGAAGAATTAGTTGGGATGGAGCTAACACTTGAAGATATTTTTAGGATGCTTTTGAAACGATGGTGGCTCATTGTGAGTTTTGTTATCATAGGCATGGTTGGATGTGGAGTTTATACGTATCAGTCGTATGTGCCGATGTATTCGACGTATACGACGGTTTTAGTGAATCGTCAGGATATTAATGTGGGGATGAGTAGTAGTTCTGATTTTTATATTCGTGAGGATTTGCTTCAAACGTTTCAGGGAATTATTAATAGTACGAATCTTCGTGAGCAGGTGGCCAGCCGTTTAGGAACTGAGAATTTAGATAGCATTTCGGTGAGTGCAGATGATAGTTCGATTATTCGCATTAGTGTAAAACATATTAATTCTGAACTAGGAGCAGAGGTTGCGAATACGGTAGCGGCTGTGTTTCAAGAAATGATTAAAGAGATGATGTATGACATGGATTCGTCGATTTTAGACGTGGCTAAAGTGTCTTATGTTCCTCAAGGAATGGGACTCACCACGAAGGTGATGATTGGAGCCATTCTTGGAGGAATGGTGAGTGTGGGGCTCATCTTTGTCATGGAATATTTGGATAAAACGTTTAAAACGCCAAAAGAAGTCAGCACACGGCTTGATTTACCGGTCATGGGAGTCATCCCAGATATTTTTGCAAAGTAGGGGGGAAGGGAAATGGATAACGCGTTAATAACTGTACATCAACCAAAGTCACCGATTACGGAGGCCTATCGAACACTTGAAACCAATTTGAATTTTTCATCGCTTGATCAAGAGGTAAAGACGTTGACGATTACAAGCCCTGGGATTTCGGAGGGGAAAAGTACGACTTCAGCCAATTTAGCGATGACGTTCTCACAAACGGGGAAGAAGACGTTGCTTGTCGATTGTGATTTGAGATGTCCACGCCTTCATCAACTATTTGAATTACCGAATAGCCAGGGATTGAGTCATGTGCTTTGTTTAAAAGAATCACTTGATGAGGTTAAGTAGTGTGTTAATGAGCATCTTGATGTGTTAACAACAGGGCCACTTCCACCGAATCCGGTTGAGTTTTTGAGTTCGAAAGGAATGCAAGCTTTTATAAAAGAGGTGCGTGAACAATATGATCGCATCATTTTTGATACACCGCCTGTCGGCATTTTAACAGATGCGGCATTGGTTAGTGCTCATACAGATGGAACCTTACTCGTGGTAGCTAGTGGGAAAAGTGATATTGAATTAACGTTAAAATCAAAAGAAAATTTAAAGAATGTTAAAGCGAATTTACTAGGGGTTGTGATGACGATGATGCCTGTCACCTCTAAACAATACTATCATTACTATCATAGTTATGGCTTAGAGGTAAAAAAGCCAAAACGTCGATTTAACGTTAGGAAGGCGAAAGCATGAAGCCATCCCAACAACAATTAGCGGCATGTTTATCCGCTTCAATTCGAAATCAAGCTTATCAAATGAGTGAGGATTTTAATTTAGAACTTGTAATGGAAGAAGCAAAGGCACACGATGTTGAAGGTTTAGTTTATAAAGTCTTAAAATCTCAAACCGATTTATCTCCTTATAAGCAAGAGATTATATTCAAAAGTTTAACGCAGTCTCAGTATCTGATGAAGGCGATGAAGGCCTTAAATCACCTGAAAGAATCAGGGATTCAGGTTGTGTTATTAAAAGGAGTTGTCTTAAAAAATTATTATCCGCAAGCCGATCTTCGAACAATGGGGGATGTTGATGTCTTAGTTCGTGAAGACGATTTAGAATTAGTGCATCAGCTGTTAACGTCTCTTGGTTATGTGAAACGTCCTCTCACGAATGAAAAACATCATGTTTATGATGGTGAGGGATTTCAGTTAGAAGTTCATTGGTCGCTTGTCAATGCGTCTCGTCAAACAGGTTTTAAAGACTTTGAAATGGCGCTTTGGCAACAACTGAAGATGGAAAATGGCTTTTTACGACTTGGAGATGAAGACTTTTTAATTCATCTGCTGTTACATGCAGCGGGACATTTTAAGTCTTCTGGCTTTGGAATTCGTCAGCTCTGTGATCTAACATTATGGATGGAAGCCCATCCTCATTTAGATATGAATTATGTCTGGCGACGATTAACCGAGTTAAAACTTGTTACTTTTTCAACGTATGTTTTAGCCGCCTGTGGGGAGTTATTACAACTTGAGATAGACGATGTTCAGGTCAATCAGGCTCCGTTATCTTCTTTTATTGAGGCGATTTTTTCAAGTGGGGTGCATGGACATCGTGAAAAAGGCAAGCAGTTTGGACATTACTTTGCTTATGGCGATCATAAGCAAAGTAAAGGACGAATCTTTTTGCAAACAGTTTTTCCAAGTATCAGGGATTTACCTAAACGTTATACGTATGCTCATCGCTACCACTGGTTGTTACCGGTTGCTTGGGTGGATCGATTTTTTAGAGTACTCTTTCATCAACGGTTTAGTTTTTCTGAAAAGCTCTACATTCTCGTCAAGACACCAGGTATTGCGAAGCAAAAAGCTAAGTTATTACAAAGTCTTGACTTGGTAGAATAATGGATAAAATTGTGGTAATCTAAGATGATCACAATTTTATAAGGAGAGATTATGAAGAAAGTTAGGGTTTTGTTCACCATCTTATGGATGGGATTTATTTTTTTTCAAGGGACGCAGAGTGGGGACGTGTCGATTGAAAGTAGTGACCGAATTGTTAATCCCATTGTTGAGGTGATTGAGAAGACAGTCGAGTGGTTAAAGCCAAAACAAGAATCATCTGAATCTGAACCTGTCAAAGAAACGGTTGAGACGTCGCCTAAACCAACTGAAAATGAGCGAGAGATTTTATATCAAAAGGTTCATTATATCGTTCGAAAATCGGCTCATTTTTTTGAGTATGGTGTGTTAGGCGGACTCGCGTTTTGGATGTTTCAAGGATTTAGGTCAACGTTTTGGAATCAGGTCATTTATTCCTTATTTATGATTTTATCGGTAGCTGTGATGGATGAATATTTGCAATCCTTTGTTGCAAGAACGGCGAGTGTCAGTGATATTTTGATTGATTTTAGTGGGGGAATAACAGGGATTTTAATTCTTTATTTGATTAAAAAAGCATTAAGATAGTGGAAAGGAGAACGTAAGGTTCTCCTTTTTTGTGATAACCGTGATCCCTTTTTTCGACAAAATGGGTTCTGTTTTATAAGATTTGGTGCTATTTCAGAAGTTTTGGGCATAAAAGTAGTAAATGACGAAAAAAAATCAAAAAAAATATTTTTTTGAAAAAAGGATAAATTTCCTCTGAAATGGGGTTGACCCCCACGGGGGTGTGGCTTATTTTGAAGAAAATCGCTCTTTTTGACGCTTTTATTGATATTTTGTCGGACTGGAAAACGTTTACTTTATTTGGTATAATTTTCTTGTCATTAAAAACAGACCTAGGGAGGGAATACAATGAACCAGCCATTTGAAAACTGGTATCAAGAAAAATTGCATTTAGTGTATGGTGCAATCAGACAATTACACATCCAAGGAAATATAGATGAATTCTATCAGATTGGTTTAGTTGCATTGTGGGAAGCTTCAATCCGATATGATGAGGAAAAAGGAGAGTTTGATAAATATGCCTACTCTTACATCCTTAATCGAATGAAGACAGGATTAACACGTATGACAAATTATCAACAAAGAGTTTGCGTAACAGAGGATAAATTGCTTGATACTTATGGTGGCGGTTCATATGAATCTGAAGTCATGGACAACATGATGATGGAGATTTATTTAGGTTATCTGACAAAAAATCAACAAGCGGTGATCAAAGAGCGATACATTAATGATTGTTCACTTGAGGAAACCGCAAAACGTTTAGGAATTAGTGTGGGACTTGTAAAAAATCGAACGCGTGATGCGATTAACAAACTAAGAAAAATATTGAAAGGAGAGAAGGAATGATATGGGAAGTGTTAAGGGGAAGGTAAAAGCAACAGAGGTCTGTCACGCTTTTATGGAAACGATTCTTTGGCATATCGTCGATCCGATGAGTGAATCGTTAAATCACGGCTCATTATGTCGACAAAGTGCTGTCGAGATTGAAGCAAGAGGATCCATTCCATTTTTAAAAGATTTATGGATTTTATGTAGTACCAATAATTGCCCTAATTTAGCCTCAATCGTTTTAAATCAACGAAGTCATTTACCGGGGGATTGGTACTTTGACTTATATGAAGCCATTAATCCAGAGGTGAGCTATCAACGAACAAAGCACTACAAAGAAGAAGTCGAAAAAGTCTACTCCTATATGGATTGGCATACGCTTGCCCTAAAATACAATTTAAGTGAATCGTTGATCTTAAAGCTCAGTCTAAGAAACCTCAAATTAAAACAACTAGACAAGCAATTAAGCGAATAAAGGTATACTTAGCTATTAAAAAATGTTTCGGGGGAGATATTTTTTAAGGTGTTGGGGGATTATTTAAAAGATGTTATCACGATAGGTGGTAACATCTTTTTTTAGAGTTAAATGAAATTAGGTATATGTTTGAATACGTCTTAATAGGATTAATTATATGAAATGAGGTGATTCAGTGAGAGTTAGGCATAAGAATATGGGGGCTATTGAAGTATCCTATCTAAGTCCTGAGTATATTGAAGATTGTTTTAAACTTTTAAAAAATAATAAAATGGCGTATTACTATAGACAACTCATCATTTTTCCTGATGAATCACCAGATAAATTGATGAGAAGAGAAATTAGATTATTACAAAATCAGTTTCGTTTTGATATTGAGAAGCAGATAGAATCGTTATTTCAAGTAAATAGTATTTACGAAATTGAGGAAGAGTTTGGTCCATTAGTGGAACAATTTATAAAAGAAATTTATATCCCTAGTTCAACACTTATTGATAAGTGTCTGAGAAAGGGAAGAGAAATTCTTGAAATTAGAATAGAGTTAAATGAGTATAAAATAAAAAAAGAGAGTGAAATGAGAAAAAAATTTGTAGATAAACTGGATAATCGATTAAATAAATCAATTTATCGTAAAATTTCAATAATTAATTCTTCTTATGACACTGAGGGACTGAGGTTAGTTATGTTTTTTGATTATGAATAAAAAAAATCTAGAG
>NZ_AEXQ01000011.1:0-32941 GCF_000191865.1 Turicibacter sp. HGF1 | reverse complement strand
CTTTTTTATTTTCAGTTAATAAAGATCAGACTTTAAATGGTTTTTTAGACTAATTTTTCAATAATATTCCATAAAAACGGTTACAAAAAGCGTTTTTTGAACTAAAAATTACTATTTTGTGAAATAATAAACGCTTTCACTACGTTTTCATTAGACAAATAATTCACAATGTAATATAATTACAACTGTAAGTAAGTGAATGTATTCACAATCTTGAGGAGGAGTCGGAATGACTAATAAAATTACAAATGTAGATGAATTAATGTCAACTCTTGAAACAGTACGCGCAGCACAAAGAGAATTTGCTAAATTTACGCAAGAGCAAGTAGATGAATTATTCTATAAAGCAGCAATGGCAATCAATAATTTACGTATTCCGTTAGCTCAAATGGCAGTTGAAGAAACTGGAATGGGATTAGTTGAAGATAAAGTGATTAAAAACCACTATGCTTCTGAATATATTTACAATAAATATCGTGATGAAAAAACTTGTGGAGTTTTATCTGAAGATTTATCATTCGGTATCCAAAAAGTTGCAGAACCTGTAGGAGTAATTGGGGCGGTTATTCCAACAACAAACCCAACATCAACTGCATGTTTCAAATGTTTAATGGCTATTAAAACTCGTAATGCAATCGTTATCTCTGCGCATCCACGTGCTAAAAACTGTACAAACTATACAGCAAAAGTAATTCGTGAAACAATCGAAGCAGCTGGAGCACCAAAAGGATTAATTGCATGGATTGACGAACCAAGTATCGAGTTAACAAATACAGTTATGAAAGAAGTAGATTTAATTTTAGCAACAGGTGGGCCAGGAATGGTTAAATCAGCTTATTCTTCAGGAACACCAGCAATCGGGGTAGGGGCAGGAAATACACCAGTTATTTTCCACAAAACATGTAATGTTCCAATGGCAGTTAACTCATTATTATTATCAAAAACATTTGATTATGGAGTAATCTGTGCGTCAGAACAATCAATCATCGTTGATGAATCAATTTATGAAAATGTTAAAGCTGAACTTAAAAAACGTGGAGCTTTATTATTAAATAAAAAACAATTAGATGCTGTTCGTGAAACAATCATTGTTAACGGAGCATTAAATGCTAAAATTGTAGGACAACCTGCATGGAAAATCGCTGAATTAGCAGGATTTGAAGTCCCTAAAGATACTAAAGTATTAGTAGGTGAAGTAACGGATACTTCATTAGAAGAGCCATTCGCTCATGAAAAATTATCAGTTGTATTAGCAATGTACAAATCAACTAACCATGAACAGGCAGTTGAAATGGCCTATACATTAGTAGAACACAGTGGATTAGGACATACATCAGCCATTTATGCAGATGAGTTACGTGCAGAAGCTGACATTCAAGCAATGGCATCTCGTATGCGTACAACAACATTCTTAATCAACCAACCAACTGCACACGGAGGAATTGGAGATTTATTCAACTTCGCTTTAGCACCATCATTAACATTAGGTTGCGGGTCTTGGGGAAATAACTCAGTATCAGAAAACGTTGGACCTAAACACTTAATTAATATTAAAACAATTGCTAAAAGGAGAGAGAATATGCTTTGGTTCAAAGTGCCTGCAAAAGTTTACTATAAATTTGGATGCTTACCAATCGCATTAGAAGATTTAAAATTTGATGGTAAAAAACGTGCATTCATCGTAACAGATAAAGTATTATTCGATTTAGGATATACAAAACATGTAACAGATGAATTAGATAAATACGGAATTCAATATACAATTTGTACAGATGTACATCCAGATCCATTATTATCAGATGCTAAAAAAGGTGCTCAAGCCATGGCTGAATTCAAACCTGATACAATCATTGCATTAGGTGGAGGATCTGCAATGGATGCAGCTAAAATCATGTGGGTATTATATGAACACCCAGAAACAAACTTCCAAGACTTAGCAATGCGTTTCATGGACGTTCGTAAACGTATCTTCCGCTTCCCTCAAATGGGTAAAAAAGCTAGCTTAGTATGTATCGCAACTTCAGCTGGTACAGGTTCTGAGGTAACGCCATTCGCTGTTATCACTGATGATGAAACAGGAGTAAAATACCCATTAGCTGACTACGAATTAACACCAACAATGGCGATTGTTGACCCAGTGTTAATGTTATCAATGCCAAAAGGATTATGTGCTGCTTCAGGTATCGACGTTTTAACTCATGCCTTAGAATCATTAGTAGCAACAGTAGCAACTGAATACACAATTCCATTATCATTAGAATCAGCTAAATTAGTATTCGATTACTTACCAGAATCTTACCATGGTGGGGCAGAAGCTAAAGTAGCGAAAGAGAAAATGGCTAATGCATCATGTATGGCAGGTATGGCATTCTCTAATGCAATGTTAGGATTATGTCACTCAATGGCTCATAAATTAGGATCAGCATTCCATATTCCTCATGGTATTGCAAATGCTTTATTAATCAACGAAGTTATTAAATACAATGCAACAGATGCACCATTCAAACAAGGAACATTCCCTCAATACGAAACTCCTCAAGCCATCGAACGTTATGCAAAAGCTGCTGAGTACTGTGGATTAACAGGACGTACAAATGAAGAGAAAATTCAAGCATTATTAAATAAAATCAATGAATTAAAAGCTGAAATCAATATTCCAATGAGTATCTCTGAATGTGGCGTATCAGAAGCTGATTTCTTAGCAGCAGTAGATAAATTAGCAGTAGATGCATTTGATGATCAATGTACAGGGGCTAACCCACGCTACCCATTAATCGAAGATATCAAACAATTATATTTAAATGCTTTCTACGGTGAAGCAAAATAATTAAAGTATTAATAAAAAAACTCCCTCACGCACACGAGGGAGTTTTTTATGATCTTAAAAATAGTCCTTTACTAAAACAGAAATAAGGACTAAATTAAAATTTTAGAATAGAAAAAGTTTTCTTCGCATAAAAAAATCCCTTAAAAGATAAATCAAGGGATTTTTTAAATTTTATTATTGATTCGCAACGACAACTTTACCGTCTTCAATACGATAAATAACATCACTATGCTGCGCGACACGGTCAGAGTGAGTGACAACAATGATACATTTATTAAATTGATGAGCTAAAACACGGAATAAGTCACAGATTTCTGCTTCTGTTTGAGAATCTAAGTTTCCAGTCGGTTCATCGGCAAAAATCAGATCAGCTCCGGTAACAAGCGCACGAGCAATTGCGACACGTTGTTGTTCTCCCCCAGAAAGTTGTTTAATAAATTTATGAGCTTTGATTTTTGAAATACCAAGTTTCTCTAAAAATCCTAAGGCTATTTCACGTTTATTTTTAGGCATTTCATTATCTGTAATTTTCATCGCCATTTCAACATTTTCAACAGCTGTTAAATAAGGAATCAAGTTGAAAGACTGGAATACGATTGCCATATGATTACGACGATATTTCACAAAACCAATTTCTTGAATCGGTTTTCCGTCTACAATCACTTGGCCTTGTTGGATATCGTCAAGTCCCGCTGCAATTGAGAGTAACGTTGATTTTCCAGATCCAGATGGACCTAAAATAGAATAAAACTGTCCACGTTCAAACGTACAATTGACATCTTCAAGGACAATACGGCGAATATCACCGTCAACATAAGCATGAGAAAGATTTCTTAACTCTAAGATAGACATTATAAGGCACCTCGCTTTATCGAATGGTTAAAATAGTTTTTGGATTATATCGCATGATGAAGATAATCGGAATAAAGGTACTAACAGCAACAACTAGAAGTCCATAGGCCATTAATTCAAGATAAACAATTGGATCGAGTTCAATATTAAAGCTTGTGACGAAGTCAGTATATTGTAATGTTGAGCTTTCGTTACTATACATTTGCTCAGGAACATAAATATTAAAATTATTTGATTGCGTCATCGCGCTTTCCATTTGGGTTTGTAATAGTTGTTGTCCGTAGTATTTAGCGATAAAATTACCAGAAACAATTGATAAGCTAAAGGCTACTAAGGCAATAATTAATAACTCGCTCATTAATTGACCAATGACTTTAAGTTTACTTTCACCAAGAGATAATAGAACCCCAATTTCATATTCACGGCTTTTTAACGTTAATGAAGTAATTAAACTTAAGATTAAAATTCCAGCTCCAAACACAATGTAAATAATTAAATTTGACGTTTGAGTCATGCTATCAATTGATTTAGCAATTGAATCATACGTTGAATTCCCAACTTTTAAAACATGATATTCAGAAGGTAATAAGCGTGTATTATCTTCGATAAAATCACGCACTTTTAGAGGATCTTTTAATAAATAACCGATGGTATTCGGTTGAACTTCACTATATTGCTCTAAATATTCGTCTGCTTCTTCTTGTGTCCAATACCCCTGGGCAATACTTTCTTGAATTGATTCCTTTTGTACTTCAAAACTTAACTCATAAGCGACATTATAAGGCACATAAATTTGAGTCGCCACACGTTCTGTCATCCATGTGTCATTTTGGTCGGCTGCACTTAAATTTCGATAAATTCCAACAATTTCAAAATCATTTTCAGTTGTACTTGGAAGTGCTGCTTCTTCAGCATCCCAAACCATTTTGAAATCGACAGGGAGCGTATCTCCAACAGATAAATTATTTGCTTTAGCAAGGTTTTCTTCAATAACTAGCACATAATTGCTATTAGCGACATCATCTTCATTAATTCCACGTCCATCTACAATTTCAATCGTTCCACTGGCTACTTTAAATTCACTAGAACTTGATCCTAACATTTCATAGTAATCTGGTTCTTGGAACGTTTCAGTATTTCCTTCTGAATCAGTACTTGTAATCCAATTTCCCCCGCCTTGGCTATTAGGATCTTTGTATGCCTTAATTGAACGAATTAAAGCAGTTGATTGTGTACTTAAATCAAAAGCTTCCACATCGTTTGAACGACCAATTTCAAGGGCAGTCTCGAGCGAAATGTTTGGCATGGGATCTGTTTCCGAGTCAACAAATCCAAGCTCTTGAGCACGCCAATATCTATCATAATCTTGAGTGTAATAAATGATAGGAGTCATTTGACTAAGTGTTGCATTGGTTGCCTTCTCAGTCCCTTTAAGAATAAAAATTCCTGTTACGATGAGATTGGAAATGACAAACATAACTAAAAAAATCATTAATGATTTCATCGGCTTACGAATATTTTGTTTCCAAGCGCGAAATAAAAAATCCATGTATAGTTCTCCCCTTTATAATAAAAATAATGGATAAAATAATAAAACTTACCATTTCATCTGTTTTATATTTTATCATAAAGAGTAGCTAGAAACGTGTCTGAGTCATTAAATTAAGAAATTCTTAAGAATTAAAAAAGTAGCACCGAAGTGCTACTTTATCACTTATTTAATTGTAACAAATCGATTCAATGGAAACACCTCATTTAACATATCACTTAGTGTTTGAACAAAAGTTAACTGATACACGAGATTTATAACAAACTAGTGCTAAACCAGTACAACGGAAACACCTCATTTACGTTATAGTGTTAAATCATACACAACCACATCATTTATAATAAATCAGTGAATAAACGGTACAATGGAAACACCTCAATTACGCTCATTTAGCGTTTTATAGTACAGAAGCAAACACCACATTTATAATAAATTAGTGCTTAATCAGTACAACGGAAACACCTCATTTATGATGATTTAGTGTCTATTAGAATCAATTGTTAAAGTTGGCGGATTGGATTTCATGTTTTATCCCTCGCATTTTTGATAATAAAATCGTGATAACAACTTAAAACTTTGGCGGATTAGCTAACATAACATCATCCTCACATTCTACAAAAACTGCAAAACATTGAGTAACAGTAAGTGCATAATCAAGAATTTCTAATTAAAGAAAATTCAACTCCAAAAACGTTGGTGGATTAGATTCCATCCTTGATCCCTCACATTTCTTTAAGAGTTTGTGACACTGGATCTTTCGTGTTTTTCACGGTAATAATTTTATCAAAACTTTGGCGGATTTGCATTCATCTTGATCCCTCACGTTTAATTAGAATTTGACGTGATATTTAAATAAGTTGGCGGAATATCGTTCATGTTATGACCTCACAGTCTTGTTTGATAAAACGGACCTTGACGCTTTGACATGAAACAGTATACCTAGTTTAATTATTGTTGGTTTTGAGAAGCACCTAATTGTGATTGAGCTTGTTTCACTAAACGTTTAGTGATTTCACCACCAACAGATCCGTTTTGACGAGCTGTAGCATCAGCTCCTAAAGTAACACCTTGTTCACTAGCAATCTCATATTTCATTTGATCGATAGCAGCTTGTGCTGATGGGACAACTAATTTGTTTGATGAGTTGTTTGAATTGTTTGTCATGTTGTTCACCTCCTGACAATAAATATAATATCCATCCATCGACAAATTCATACGAATCTATCGATGGAAATTTATTCATATTTTTTAGAAGCTTAGTAGTAAAGAAAATAACGTTGGCCCAATCGTTATTTTTGTGAAGTTCCACTCATTTGTTGCTGTGCCATTGCAACTAAACGTTTCGTAATTTCACCACCGACTGAACCGTTAAGACGTGAAGATGTATCAGCACCTAATTCGACACCAAATTCGCGAGCAATCTCATATTTCATTTGATCAAGAGCAGCTTGAGCACCAGGAACCACTAATTTATTACGACTTGACATATTAATAACCTCCTGTAATGGTAATCTTGAATGATACTTCTGTTTCTTTTTCTTTAAAACTAAATTTAAATCCGGTTATTTTAAGTTTTGTTTAGCTTGGGCAATTAAACGTTTTGTAATCTCACCGCCAACAGCTCCATTTTCTTGAGCTGTTGCAGTACGTCCAAAGTTAACACCAAGTTCTTTAGCAATTTCGTATTTCATTTGATCCACGGCTTCTTGAGCACCAGGAACGATTAATTTATTACGAGTAGCCATAGGGGGCACCTCCCGATAGATATCAATTGTAACTTTAATGACAATTGAAGTTGAATAACAAAACCTTTAAATTAAATTCATAACTATTTTTGGTTAGTATAGCCTGATCCAAGTTGTGATTGAGCTTGTTTCACTAAACGTTTAGTGATTTCACCACCAACTGAACCGTTTTGACGAGCTGTAGCATCAGCCCCTAAAGTCACACCTAATTCACTAGCAATCTCAGCTTTCATGTTATCAATTGCAGCTTGAGCACCAGGAACCACTAATTTATTACGGTTTGCCATGATTGTCACCTCCTGACAATCATAATTTGTGCAGATTCGACAAAATAATACACTTAAATAAATATTTTTTTAAAAAAATCAGTTGTAAGATTCAAAAATAGTGTATAGTAAAGAAGACGAATTAAATAAACAATCAATATAATAGGTGATGAGATGTTAATTGAATCAAATAATAACCCTAAATTTAAAAAATGGGCGAAACTAAAACAAAAAAAATATCGATACCAATCTCTTGAGTACATTGTCGAAGGGGAACACTTAGTTTTAGAAGCTATTAAAATGAATGTCGTGAAAGAAGTCTTAGTTAAAGAAGGAACAACTCTTCATTTAAACGAAGATTATCATGCCGTTTCAAATATTTATCTTTTAAAAGAAAATTTATTCGACCAAATTGCTTCAACCGAAACACCCCAACCGATCATGGCTGTCTGTGAAATGAAAACAATGAACATTAAAAACCAACATCGTTTGCTATTACTTGATCGAGTGCAAGATCCAGGCAACTTAGGAACATTACTAAGAAGTGCGGTCGCATTTGGATTTGATGGAGTCATTCTTGGAGATGGATGCGTTGATTTATATAATGAGAAAGTGATTCGTTCAACGCAAGGTGCCATTTTTAAATTACCTATTTTGAATCAAAACTTAGAAGAAGCTGTGACATCATTAAAAGAACAAGGGGTTCGAATTTATGGAACGAGTCTTCAAAATGGTCGTCCTTTAAATGAAATAGAAGAAACGATGAAAATGGCTTTCATTCTTGGAAATGAAGGAAGTGGCGTTTCAAAAGAGTTATTAAGTTTGACAGATGGAAATATTTTTATTGAAATGAGTGAAAATATTGAATCTTTGAATGTTTCGATTGCTGGAAGTATTATAATGTATCGTTTTCGTCAATAATAAGGGTGAATGTTTCCCATACTAAATAGTGAACAACACAATTATTCATCATATACTTTACTCTCGATATAAATTGTGTTACAATATTTTCACATAGTATTGCGTGTAAGAGTGGGGCTTCCCACTCTTTTGTATTATGGTCAAAATGTTTGAAAGCGGTGAAATTCTAATGTCAAATATCGTTGCAAAAACAGAAGAATTAGTTAAACCAATTTGTGAAGCTAATAATGTTGAATTAGTTGATGTTGAGTATGTAAAAGAAGGTCAAAACTTCTTTTTGCGCGTGTATGTTGATACACCAGAAGGAATCGACATCGATCAATGTGCTGATGTAGCAGAAGCACTAAGCGAGAAACTAGATCAACATGATTATATTGAAGATGAGTACATGTTAGAGGTTTCATCACCAGGCGCTGAACGTCCTTTAAAAACAAAAGAAGCCGTTGCTGAATCAATTGGTGCGTATATTAATGTAAAGACGTATAAAGCAATTGATGGACAAAAAGAGTTTGAAGGACATCTAATAAAATTTGAAGAGGATATTTTAACTCTTGAAGTTTTAGTGAAAACACGTAAAAAGGTAGTTGAAATACCTTATGATAAAGCTGCGAAGGTTCGTCTTGCGATTAAATTTTAAGGAGGATAAAAAAGGATGAATACGAAAGAGTTTTTTGCTGCTCTAGAATTACTTGAAAAAGAAAAAGGTATTTCTAAGGATATTATTATTGAGGCATTTGAGCATGCATTAATCAGTGCTTATAAAAAGAATTTTAATCAAGCGACAAATGTTAAAGTTGAGATTAACGAAGTCACTGGAACAGTGAAATTATATCAACAAAAAACAGTGGTTGAAGAAGTGACAAGACCACAAGAACAAATTAGCTTAGATGAAGCAATGCGATTAAATCCACACTATCAAGAAGGGGATATCATCAACTTCGAAGTAACTCCTAAAGATTTTGGACGTATCGCGACTCAAACAGCTAAACAAGTCGTGAAACAACGTATTCGTCAAGCAGAACGTGATAACTTATTCCAGGAGTTCAAAGATCGTGAAGGTGAAATTGTAACTGGAATTGTTGTAAAAGATGATGGGAAACATGTTTTTGTAGACTTAGGAAAAATTGAGGCATTACTTCCAATACGTGAAATTATGAATCCAGATGAAATCAAACCAAATTCTCGTATTAAAGTGTACATTAGTAAAATTGAGTCAAAAAATAAAGGACCTGTGGTATATGTATCACGTAAAGATCCAAACTTAATTAAACGCTTATTTGAATTAGAAGTCCCAGAAATCTATGATGGAACAGTTGAAATTATGTCTGTTGCACGTGATGCTGGAGATCGTACAAAAATCTGTGTGGCTTCAGAAGATGAAAATGTCGATCCAGTAGGAGCATGTGTAGGTCCATCAGGACAACGTGTTCAAAACATTGTAGACGAGTTAAACGGTGAGAAAATTGATATCATTCAATTCTCTAAAGATCCAGCTGTATTAGTGGCAAATGCTTTAAGTCCAGCTCAAGTGTCAAAAGTTGTCGTGGATGAAGCAAAAAAAGCAACAGTTGTCCTTGTTCCAGATAACCAATTATCATTAGCAATTGGTAAGCGTGGACAAAATGCTCGTTTAGCTGCTCAATTAACAGGATGGAAAATTGATATCAAACCTGAATCAGAAGCAGATAATTTAGGTATTGAATTATAATTCTAAATCGCGCAAGGAGGTCGCTCAATGAAACAAAAGAAAATCCCTATGCGTAAGTGTGTCATTACAGGTGAACAACAACCGAAAAAAGATTTAATTCGTGTGGTTCGTGGAACCGATGGCGAAGTGTCAGTTGATCCAACTGGAAAGAAAAATGGACGTGGTGTTTATCTTCATTTAACACCTGAAGTTGTCGCTTTAGCTAAAAAGAAAAATGTTTTAAGTCGTCATTTAGAAGTTGAAGTCCCAGAGACTATCTATGAAGAATTAGAGCAATTAGCAGGGAAGCAAATGAAATAGGTGATGTGAATGAATCAACAGTGGTTAAGTTTTCTTGGCTTAGCATTAAGTGCAGGAGCGGTTATCACAGGTGAACAAATGGTAGTGCAGGCAATTCAAGCTAAAAAAGTGCATTTAGTTATCTTAGCTGAAGATACGTCAGCTAATACGTTTAAAAAAGTAACGGATAAATGTCGCTTTTATAATGTTGAATGTGTGCAAAAAGCCGACAGCTTAGAATTAGGTCATGCCTTAGGAAAGGAATTCCGAAAAGTTGTCGGAATTACCAATCCCAACTTTGCAAAAGCATTAAGTAAGAAAATGAATGCATAAGAGAGAGGTGACATAATGAGGGTTCACGAATATGCAAAACAATTTAATGTTTCAAGTAAAGAGGTGTTGCAAGTTTTAGAAGAAAACAACATCTCAGTAAAAAGTCATATGTCAGTGTTAGGAGACGATGTTATATTGATGCTAGATAAAAATTTTAAAAACGAACAAGGTTCAAAAATCGAAGATGTAAACAACACAGAAAAAGAAACAACAAATGAGACAGACGATTTATTTAAATACGATGATTATTTAGAAGTTAACCGTCCAAAAATCACTAAAAAGAAAAAAGGTTCAAATCAAAAGAAAATTAAAAATGAAAAAAGCGATCGTATCGCAAACGTTCCAGTTAAAGAAGATGCTGAAGCAAACATTGTTTACTATAGTGAAGATTTAACAGTAGGTGAATTAGCAGAACGTCTTGGAAAATCAACTGGAGAAATCGTAAAACAATTATTAATGCTTGGAATGATGGCAACAGTTAACCAAACATTAGATCGTGAAACAGTTGAATTAGTAGCTGAAGAAGCTGGATTCGAAGTTAAAGATAAAATCTTTACAGATGTGATTGAATTTGAAAAAATCGTTTTAGAAGATTCAGAAGAAGATTTAGAAAAACGTCCACCAGTTGTGACAATCATGGGACACGTTGACCACGGTAAAACAACTTTATTAGATGCGATTCGTAACTCGCGTGTTGTAACTGGAGAAGCTGGAGGAATCACACAACATATCGGTGCATACCAAGTAAATCATAATGGAAATGTGATTACATTCTTAGATACACCAGGACATGCTGCCTTCACTTCAATGCGTGCTCGTGGAGCACAAGTTACAGATATCTGTGTTCTTGTTGTCGCAGCAGATGATGGGGTGATGCCTCAAACAAAAGAAGCAATCGATCATGCAAAAGCAGCTGGAGTTCCAATTATCGTTGCGGTTAATAAAATGGATAAACCAACAGCGAACCCAGATCGCGTAATGCAAGAATTAACAAACTTCAACTTACTTGCTGAGGAGTGGGGAGGAGATACCATCTTCGTTCGTCTTTCAGCATTACAAGGTGAAGGAATTGATGAATTACTTGAAATGATTAACTTAGTATCTGAAATGGCTGAGTTAAAAGCGAATCCAAAACGTTTAGCGACAGGTACTGTAATCGAAGCGAAACTTGATAAAGGTCGTGGACCAGTTGCAACATTATTAGTTGAAAATGGAACATTACGTATTGGAGATTCAATCGTTGTAGGTAACACTCATGGACGTGTTCGTGCGATGGTAGATGATTTAAATAAACGTATTGAAGCAGCGGGACCATCAACTCCAGTTGAAATTACCGGATTAAATGATGTGCCACAAGCTGGAGATCGCTTCATGGTATTCCCAAGTGAAAAAGAAGCCCGCCAAATTGCAGAACAACGTACAGCTAATGCTCGTGAACTTGGAAACAAAGCTGGTAAGGCTGTTTCATTAGATGATTTATTCTCTCAAATTCAAGAGGGTGAGTTAAAAGAATTAAACTTAATCATCAAAGGTGACGTTCAAGGTTCAGTTGAAGCATTAAGCGGTTCATTACAAAAAATTGATGTAGAAGGTGCAAAAATTAACATTATTCGTGCATCAGTTGGAACAATTACTGAAACAGATGTAACATTAGCATCAGCTTCAGGAGCAATCATTATTGGATTTAACGTTCGTCCATCAGCAGCAACTCGCCAACAAGCGGCAGCTGAAGGAGTAGATATTCGCTTACATTCAATTATTTATAAAGTAATTGATGAAATCGAAGCAGCAATGAAAGGTCTTTTAGATCCAGTATTCGAAGAAAAAGTAACAGGACAGTTAGAAGTTCGTCAAACATTCAAAGTTTCAAAAGTTGGAACAATTGCAGGATGTTATGTAACGGATGGATCGGTATCTCGTAACGCAAGCGTACGTGTTATCCGTGATGGAATTGTTGTTTTTGAAGGTGAATTAGGATCATTAAAACGTTTCAAAGATGAAGTTAAAGAAGTTAACTACGGTTACGAGTGTGGAATTACAATCGACCGTTTCAATGATATCAAAGAAGGAGATATCATCGAAGCTTACGTTATGGAAGAAGTAAAACGCGCTTAGTCATTGTATTTTAGATAAAAAGGGTGATTTGGATGTCACGCATTAGAGTGCAGAAAATTTCAAAACAAATCGAACGTGATGTAACTGATATCATCATGAACGAGATTAAAGATACAAAAATAGGATTTGTAACAGTTACAGGAGCAGAAGTGACTAATGACTTATCATTCTGTAAAATTTACTATTCAGTCCTTGGTGGAGAAAATCGTCGTGAAGCTGCGACTAAAGCATTAATTCGCTCAAAAGGATTTATCCGCTCAGAATTAAGTAAACGATTATCAATCCGTAAAGTGCCTGAATTGATTTTTGAAATTGATGAATCAATTGAATATGGTAATAAAATTGACACGATGTTAAATGAGTTACGTCGTCAAGGTAAAATGTAGTCATGAAAAGGTGCCTTCTTTTAGAAGGCACCTTTTTTATAGTTTAAAACTTAAGATCCCCTTGTTTTCGACATTGAAAAAATGATAAAATAACATGATAACTGACAAAATAGGTGAGAAAAAATGGCGAAAAAAATAATTATGGGGATTTGTATTAGTATCATTTTAGCAGGATTTAGTTGGTTCTTTATAAATGGAGAATTTGATTCATCTGCTATCACGGTATCATCATATGATATAGTAGTCGGAACAGAAGCTGGAGATGTCATTCAGCAAGGTGATACCATTATTAACTTAGCAAGACTAGAAGAATTTTATAAAAATATACGACGAGAAATCGATGATGAAATGACGATTGCGATTGTCCATTCTCAACATAACATTGATTTATACGAATTAATCTTTGAGAACAATCAATTGAAGCTTTATTATGATATTGCTCAAGATGAACAAGGACGAAAGGAATATAAAATTAAAATCTATCAATCCATTAAAAAGATTTTAAAAGGAAATCAAGTGATTTATAAATTAGTAAATGAAAATGAAGAACGTCCGTTTTTAGCTTATAATTTGAAATAATCATTAACATATTCGGAGATATAAGTCCAACTAAGTTTTTCAAACTTAGACAATGTTTAGTTTATGCCCCTATTGGTTGAGGATAGCACTTCGTAGGCAGGTATCCCCTATACAATGTCACCCCACCAAAGATGGAAATAAATCGTGTGGTGGGACCCTATTACCAAAAAGATTTAGCAACTAAGACTCTTAATTTATTTATGAATTATATCTCTATTTCAAGATAGACTAATCCTAGAATCTTTGTTAGTATAAAAACTATCGAAATCCTAGGATTTTTTAGTAGAATTAAAAGGTGGGACCTGAATGAATCAATTAATTAAAGATAAGTTAGCCATCCTTCCGATGAATCCTGGTTGTTATTTGATGAAAGACGCCAAAGGACAAGTCATCTATGTTGGAAAAGCGAAACGTTTAAAAAATCGCGTTAAATCTTATTTTATTGGAACTCATAATGGGAAGACAGCACGATTAGTTCGTGAAATTGTCGATTTTGAATACATTATTACCTCTAGTGAACTCGAAGCCCTAGTTCTTGAAATCAATCTGATTAAAAAATATGATCCAAAGTACAATATCATGTTGACGGACGATAAACATTATCCGTATATTAAAATTACAAACGAGGTCCATCCTCGCCTAGTGACAACCCGTAAAATTAAAAAAGATGGAGGTAAATACTTTGGTCCATATCCCAATGCTCGTGCCGCGAATGAAACCATTCGGTTATTAAATAAATTATATCCGTTACGAAAATGCCATACGATTCCTCAAAAGGTTTGTTTATATTATCATATTCATCAATGTTTAGCACCTTGTGAATTTAAGATAACACCAGAAGACTACAAACCGTATATTGAACAAATTACACGTTTTTTAAAAGGTGATTATTCCGATGTTAAAAAAGATTTAGTGAGTCGAATGGAAGAAGCAGCTGAAAAGTTAGAATTTGAGCGAGCGAAAGAATACCGAGATTTAATCGCGAACATTGAAGCGACCGTTGAGAAACAAAAAATGACGATGAATGATTTTATTGATCGAGATGTGTTTGGATATTATACGATGAATGGATTAATTTGTGTCCAAGTTTTCTTCATTCGTCAAGGAAAGGTCATTGAACGTGAAGTGTCTATTTTTGATGGCATTGAAGATACAGAGGAAGCTGTTTTAACGTTTATCGGTCGCTTTTATCAAGGCAATAATTTAAAACCGAAAGAAATTTTTATTCCAGCAACACTCAATCAAGAGTTATTAAGTCAATTATTAGATATCAAAGTCATTGTTCCAAAAATTGGTGATAAAAAAGAATTAGTTGAACTAGCCATGAAAAATGCTGAAATGGCATTAAGTGAAAAACTCCAATTAATTGAAAAACAAGAAGAGAGAACCTTAAAAGCAGTTGAACGGTTAGGAGAAGTGTTAAATATTCCAACACCACATCGAATTGAAGCATTCGATAACTCCCATCATCAGGGGATGGATGCCGTCTCAGCGATGGTTGTGTTTACAGATGGACGCCCGGATAAAAAACAATACCGAAAATATAAAATTCAAACAACATCGGATGGAGATGACTATCAAGCAATGCGAGAAGTCATTTATCGCCGTTATTTTAAAGTATTAAATGAAGATTTGCCAGCCCCAGATTTAATTGTTATTGATGGTGGAAAGGGACAAGTGGCTATTGCACAAGAGGTTCTCTCTTCCTTAAATATGACCATCCCCGTCGTTGGACTGGTTAAAGATGAGAAACATAGAACATCATTCTTACTAGATGGGCGTGATATGGAAGAAATAAAACTTCCGACACGTTCAAATGTCTTCCAACTTTTAACGCGTATTCAAGATGAAGTCCATCGCTTTGTCATTGGATTTCATCATCAGTCGGCTCAAAAGCGAACGCTAACGTCTATTTTAGATGAAATTCCAGGTGTTGGGCCGAAACGTAAACGATTATTAATTCAAAATTTTGGAACACTTGAACGAATGGTCGAAGCAGATGAACAAGATTATTTAAAACTTGGCTTTCCTGCTGAAGTCATCCGTAGAATTAAGACGTTTATCGCCGAAGAAATACAGAAAAAATAGTCACTTGGACCACTCAATTTATATCACTATTCCCCTACAAAAACATAAGATATACTAGATACAGGCTCACTTAAGAGCCGTATCGCTCGAGGATAATGACTACCTCAAAAGAATGGGGGTAGAAAGGTTGAACAAAGGTCAGTCAATTTTAACTAAACGTGAACAAGAAATTTTCAATTTACTTGTTAGAAATATGACAACAAGTGAAATTGCTGAAGAATTGAAAATCAGTGAAAAAACAGTTAGAAATCATATCTCAAATGTTATTCTAAAATTAAATGTCAAAGGACGCTCACAGGCCATTATTGAGCTTTTGAAATTGGGTGTCATTGAGTTATAAAAAATCACCACCAGCTACTGGTGGTGATTTTCATTACCACTAAAATAGATGGATTATCATTCACTTCCTTTAAAAAGGTTTGAACGCGAGTAGATTAAAGCCAAAAAGTGTATTATAATAAAAGGGAATAGAGAAATCACGCTAAGTGATAACAATATCATATTTTTCTAAGATGATGAATTTGTTTGATGGAAGTGGTAATCATGCTCGGACATACCGGAGTTATTTTAAAAATAAATATGAATGACTATAAAATATGGATTAATGAAACGTGTTTTTCTTATGAAAATAAATTACATGTGACCAACTCAATGATTGGACAAACCGTTCAGTATAGCTTAAACCAAACGGGAATGATTAATCATCTTGAATTAGTCGTTCAAAAAACCAAAGAGTTAAAAGGAAAAATTCAGTCGATGAATTTATCAATTCCTCGAATTTCTTTGCACACCGATGGACAACTTTTACATTTTTACGTGCCACATCGATACTTAGAACTGGTGAAACGTCACTTTAAACCAGGGGATTTTATGCATTTTTCTTATAATCCAACCGAATTTAAACTGGGAAAAGCATCTTATTTTGTGATTACAGGAATCAAAAGTGATCCACGTAAAAAGATGGCGAATCCTCAACAAGTCAAAAATGAATTGAGACAGACCATTAATTTATTAATGGACTCCCCTTTTTATGCCTTTTTAGATTTAGAATTTTCAATGAGTGGACCTGAATATCGTGGAACTAAATTCATACCGGAAATTATTCAATTTGGATTAATCATAGCCGATGCCGAGGGAAATCTCGTGGAAAAATTCTCAGCGTATGTAAAACCAACAATCTTCCCACAAATTTCAGGTAAAACACAAGAATTTTTAAAAATTACAGATGCATCTGTCGCATATGGCATTACTTATTTAGAGTTTTATGGTTACATTAAAGAAGTCATTGCACGATATAACCCATTATTTATTGTATGGGGTGTTTCTGATGGATTTATTTTGGAAAACTCATATGTGATTAATGGAGTAAAACCTTTATTTGAGACCAATCAATTAATCGACCTACAACGCATTCATCGACAATATTACCAAATCGGGCAAGATATTGGGCTATATAATGCCATTCGAAGTTATGAAATTTTAACTGGGACGCAAATTCATGATGCGATTGTCGATGCTTTAGTTTTACATAATATTTTTTATAAGTTTAAATCGATTATTTTGGCGAATGAGCAGTATCCATTTAAGGAAAACTATCAAAATATCATGAATAATCGCTTAGGTTAGTTCAAAAAAGATAACTTTTTATCAAAACAAATGAGGAAATGACAAGTATTCACGACTCATTGGTTTGATGGATAGAATGGTTATCTTTTTTTTTATACCCTCATATAGTTAGATATAAATTCAAGCGAGGTGAAAGCAATGAAAACGAATTGGTTGAAAAAATTGACACTACCAGTCTTAGCCATGGCATTCGTCTATTACTTAACAAAAAGTGGAGAAGACCCAGCGACCAAAAACTTAGTTCAAAACATTACGAATCAACAAAGTACATTACAAACAAGTGAAATCAGTGAAGACTGTTACGAAGTTTACGCTCTTCATGATTCAGGGTATATGGTTAAAACATATGTTGAAAAAGGGGAAGAAACAGATCAAGTTCAAGCGGTATTCGATTTATTAACCATTAAATCAAATCAATTACCACTTAAAACGACATCTTTGATTTCACCGATGACTGTGCTAAATGACTATACCCTAAACGATGGAACCTTAACGTTAGATTTATCAAAAGAATTCCTTAACTATGATGCTAGTCAAGAGCAACAAGTTGTTGAATCTTTAGTCTGGAGCTTTACTAGCCTTGAAGGTGTAGATCGTGTTAAATTTGAAATTGATGGACAACCCGTTTCCAATCTAAATGGAACCCTAGCTGTTGAACGTGGTCTGACTCGCCAAATGGGAATAAACCTAGAAATGGATACGAATAATTTAGATAACACACAACTAGTGACGCTATATTTCATGACAGACGACACTCAAAACGGATTACTTGTTCCAGTCACACGATTAATCCCTAGTAGCGTAGATCCAGTGAATTATGCCATCGACTCATTAATCCAGGGATCAGTGGGGGGTGAGTATATCAGCGTCTTTGATAACCAAACGACATTAATGACAGAACCAGTGATTGAAAATGGAGTCATTACGCTTAACTTTAGTTCAGATTTATACTATGACAATAACCAAACCGTTGTTTCTTCTTTAATGCATGAACAGTTAGTCATGACCTTAACAGAATTCGATGGAATTGAAGCTGTCTCAGTTTTAATCGATGGAAACTCAAAAATTGTTGATGATACTTTACGTTCAGTTGCTATTCCAACAAGTCGTAATATTTTTGAACCTGTAAATGACGCCATATCAAAATAGAATATGTTATAATGAATAAGACAGTTTCAAAACAACAAGCAGGTGATAAAACATGAGAACTAATGAACGTAAAAATAATGAACTAAGACCCGTCGAATTCATTCCAAATTATATTATGCATCCAGAAGGAGCTGTTTTAATTTCAGTTGGAAACACAAAAGTGATTTGCACTGCAACGATTGAAAATAAATTACCCCCTTTTATGCGAGGACAGGGAAAAGGTTGGATTACAGCTGAGTACTCTATGTTACCACGCGCGACGAATACACGTAATGTTCGAGAATCAGCTCGTGGAAAATTATCAGGTCGTACGATGGAAATTCAACGTTTAATCGGTCGTTCTTTACGTGCCGCTGTTGATTTAGAAAAACTAGGTGAACGTACGATTTGGATTGACTGTGATGTGATTCAAGCAGATGGTGGAACACGTACAGCGTCTATTACAGGATCAGTTGTGGCAATGAAATTAGCTTTCGATAAATTAGTAGCAGAAGGTGTTTTAAAAGAATCTCCTCTTAAAGAACATTTAGCGGCAATCTCAGTTGGAATCAAAGATGGTGAAGTCATTTTAGACTTAGACTACGAAGAAGATTCAAGTGCAGAAGTCGATATGAATGTGATCATGACTGAGAGCGGACAATTTGTTGAAATCCAAGGAACAGGTGAAGAGGCGACGTACTCACATGCTGAGTTATTACAAATGCTTGACGTTGCAAGCCAAGGAATTAAACAATTAATTGAAGCTCAAAAACAAATCGGTTAATAGGAGACTAAAATATGAAAGAAGTCATCATTGCGACACAAAACAGTGGAAAAGCAAAAGAATTTGAACATATTTTCAATCGTTATAACATTCAAGTTAAATCATTACTCGATTTAGGTGACGTCACTGAAATCGAGGAAAATGGTGAGACATTTGAAGAAAACGCCTTAATCAAAGCGCGTGAAATAGCAAAAAAATATAAAAAATTAGTCATTGCAGATGACTCAGGGCTAGAAGTTGATGCCTTAAATAAACGCCCAGGTGTTTATAGTGCTCGTTATGCTGGAGAAGATCGTGATGACGCCAAAAACATTGATAAAGTCTTAACAGAGCTTGAAGGGATAGAAGAAAAAAATCGTAGTGCCCGTTTCGTTTGTGCCCTTGCTCTTGTCACAGAAAATGGTGAAGAATACGTCGTTCGAGGAGAGTGTGAAGGTCAAATTTTAACACATCGCCAAGGAAACGAAGGGTTTGGATACGATCCAATCTTCTATCTACCATCCATCCAAAAAACAATGGCCGAGATTCCAAAAAGCGAAAAAAACGTCTTAAGTCATCGTGCGGATGCCTTCAAGAAGTTAGAAAATGTCTTAATGGATTTAATGTAGGAGACGGATATGTTACTTGTCATTGTAAGTGATAGCCATGGCGATACAAACGCTTTATCATTAATACGTGAGCGCCACCTTTTAGACGCTGACCTACTTATTCACTGTGGAGATTCGCAGTTACCTGCAAATCATCCGTTATTAAACGAATATCTGAGTGTTTTAGGAAACTGTGATTTTGATAAAAACTTATTAAAAGAACGCATCGAACCTCTTACACTTGGTGCTCGTTTATTCATAACGCACGGGCATCTATACGACGTTAAATATTCATTAACAAGACTTTATTATCGTGCACGAGAATTGGATGCTAACATCGTATGTTATGGTCATTCTCATTGCATCGGGGCAGAAATGGTAGACGGCATTTTATTTATGAATCCTGGAAGTGTTGTCTTACCAAGAAATACAAAAGAAAAAACATATGCCTTACTAGAGATTAGTGAGACTTCATTTGAACTGAGCTATCATGAAGTTCAAAGTGGTAAAGTATTAGTCAAAGAAAGCTTTAAACGATAGAAAAGAAAGGTAGGGGGTCTAATGCAGGAAAATTATCAATATTATCTAAATCAAAAAGCGGTGGCTTCGCATTATTTAGAATTAGGAAATGTTTTGAAAGCATTAGAGCATTTTAATAATGCCTACCATACATCATTTGGGACAGAAGATTTAGATTTAATGTTAGACTTAGCATTTTTATATGATGAAATCGATGATCGTAAGAAAGCACTTGAATTATTTTATGAGATGATTAAAATCGACAGTGAATTTCCAACCTCTTATTATGGAATCGCTACGATCTATGATGATGATGAAGAGTATGAAAAAGCAATTTATTATTATCAAAAAACAATCGAGCTTGATCCAGAATACGAAGCAGCACATTTTTTCTTAGCTAACATTTATGACGAAACAGATGAAATTGAAAAAGCGATTTATCATTATGAAAAGACACTAGAACTTGATCCAAACTATTTTTATGCCTATATTAATCTGGGATGTATTTATGAAGCTCAAAATCAAAACTTAAAAGCTTACCATTATTTTTATAAAGCCTATAGTCTTGATCCAACAGATTACACGGCATTATTTAATTTAGGAGTCGTTTGTCGTAAGTTAAATCAAGTCAAAGAATCGATTCGCTATTACCGTAAGTCGCTGCAAAGTAATCCTGAGTATTCGTTTACCTATTTAAATTTAGCTATTTTATATAAAGAAGAATATCATGACTATTTAGAAAGTATTAAAATTTATACAGAAGGGATTCAATATAATCCAAATGTATCCGTTTTATATTATAATCGTGCTTGTTGCTATGCGTTAATGGAAAACAAAGAAGCGGCACTTGAAGATTTAATCATTGCTAATCAACTGAGCCCAAGCTTATTAGAATATATGGAAAAGGATGACGAACTGGTACAAGTTCGTCAAATGCCAGCCTATCAAAATGCTTTTAGTGTGAAATAAGACCGTTCTTTTACCGGTCTTATTTTTTTATTCTCAGTCATAATAGCTGTGGATAAATGAATCGTAACAGGTTATGGAATTGGCAAGTTAGATGATAATGCTATTTGAGGGTAAAGTCTTAAAACATGAACGAAAAGAAGTAAAATATGAGAAGGCTTACTTCGAAATATCGGTTATAATTTGAATCGTTTCTGAATAAAAATAGAAAAGTAAAATAAATGGAGGGGAAACATGAATTTTGTCGTTCTATCTGATTGCCATAGAAACCTGCCAGCACTACAGGTCATTATGGGAGTATTAAAAAGTTGCCCTCATGCATGATGCTATGTAAGAAGATGGAACCTTTAAAGCCATTGAGAAGGATAACTCACCACAGGCGTTAGATGGGTTATTTAAAGAGATTGATACTGATTTGATTTTCTATGATCATTCACATCAAAAGTATGATGTAAATGTCGGTGCGAGTGGTTATATTAAAAGTAATCAGACGCATGATACGAGGTTGAGGTTTCAAGAGGATGGCTATGAGATTAATGTCAGATAGGTAAGTTATGAAAAACATAAGACATTAGAAAAAATGGATGAACTCAACCTGCTAGAATGCGAGTTTATGAAAGCCGTCTTTTTCTAAAAAGAGAGAATAATTCAATGAAAAAGGAGAGAAAAAATGAAACTAATGACTCATGCTTTAACAGAAGATCAAGCAAAAGTGATTGCAAGTTGGCGATATGAGGGAAAGTATGCTCTTTATAATTTACCAACTTGGGATGAGATGAAGGCGCAAAACTACGCACTTTGCGATGCAGTGAAACGCCAACGTTTCTTAGGATTTTCGCAGGAGGAGGGTGAGCTCATCGGTTTTATTAACTTACTTTGTGAAGAGGATCATGTGTTCTTTGGCATGGGCGTGCACCCTGATTATTGTAATCAAGGTTTTGGACGAGATATCATTGCGTACGCCATTAAGGAGAGCCAAAAGCGCCATGCTAATTTGCCACTTTTACTTGAGGTACGAACTTGGAATGAACGTGCCATTAGATGCTACCAGTCACAAAATTTTAAGATTATTGAGAAAAAGAAACAAGAAACCTACTTAGGACTCGGGGAGTTTTATGTCATGAAATATGAACATGACGATGAAATTTGTTAATTAAGTGGACGCTAATCTTAACTAGAAAGAATCGTTAGATTGTCGAATCATAGACCCTCTCTCATATGAATGATTTTAAGCAGACATCTCTTTCCTAGAGGTGTTTTTTTGTTTATTTTATAATAGGTATGGATAACTTTAAGGGTGGAATTTATTCAGAATGAGATTTAAGGCCTACTTCAAAAGCATAGACTGTTAGGATGAAATTAAAGCATTTGATGAGGGAGGTACTTCTTTTCAGTTGGTTAAAAATGGGGGTTATAGTGATTCGAAAATAATATCCATTAGTTACCCAAAAATATGAAACGTGAATCTTACTTCTATGGAGTGAAGTTAAAAGATTGAAAAGCTGAACAGATGATTCTGTTTTATGAGGTATCAAGGAGTCAGAGTTACGAACTTAGCATGATTCATCGCATTTATCAAAGAAAAGTCCCATTAAAAGAAGATCTTAGCTTTCATTTACGAATCAAATATCATTTCCATTAAATGACGGCAATAAGTCTTTTGAGAATGGGAATTATCGTGTTTTAATAATGTGTGTGGATAACTTATATGGTATAATAAGGAAAATCAGAGGAGGGATAGAATGTTAAATCATACAGGAACAAAAGTGATTGAAACACCAAGGTTAATCTTAAGACCATTCAAGATCAGCGATGCGTCTATGATGTATCAAAACTGGGCATCAGACGATGAAGTCACAAAATATTTAACGTGGCCAACGCATAGCGATATTTTCGTAACGAAGACCATTTTACAGATGTGGGTAGAGGGGTATAAAAATAAGGACTACTATCAATGGGCAATCGAGTTAAAGAAAACAGGTGAAGTGATTGGAAGTTTGAGTTTATTCAATATTAATAATCATGATGAAAATGCTGAAGTGGGATATTGTATTAGTCGTGATTATTGGAATCAGGGGATTGTAACTGAAGCTTTTAATGGCTTAATTAAACTAGCGTTTGAAGAGATTGGCTTTGCTCGTCTAACTGCGCGTCATGATGTGTTAAATCCGGCTTCTGGACGCGTGATGGAAAAATGCGGTCTTACCTATGAAGGAACACTTCGTAAAATTTCAAAAAATCAAGCAGGACAACTCGTCGACTGTAAATATTATTCGATTTTAAAAGAGGAATATGATGAGAAGCAGTTTTAATTTGAGAACCAATGATTAGCGATTAGGATAAGGAATGATCATTTTCAATGAGAGATGAGGGGAAACTTTCATCATTTTACTTACTTGGAGGAAGAAAAAATGAAAAAAATTATGGTAATTGGATGCTGCGGTAGCGGGAAATCAACCTTATCAAAACAACTCGCTAAAAAACTAAAATTACCACTTGTTCATCTAGATGTGTTAAATTGGTGTGGAAATTGGGAATGTGTTCCGCAAGAGACGTTTGATTCGTTACTATTAGAAGAGTTACAAAAAGAAGAATGGATTATTGAAGGCAATTACAATCGAACGATTCCAATGCGTCTAGAATATTGTGATACGGTGATTTACTTAGATTATTCAAGGTGGACGTGCTTATTAGGAGTTTTAAAACGTGTTATCAAAGGTTATGGAAAAACTCGTTCTGATATGGGGGGGAATTGTCCTGAAAGACTTGATTTCGAATTTTTAAAATTCGTATGGAACTTTAACCAAAATAATCGAGAACGCTACTTAAAACTATTAAGTGAACAATCTGATAAAAACGTGATTATTCTTCGTAATCGAAAAGAAGGTGCCACGTTTCTTAAAGAGATGATTGGATGAAAAATCGGATTGGAACCTCATTCAGGAGACGCTGAAACGACAGGATTTTGTGAGCAGGAGAGAAAAATTTAGCTCTTTATAATGGCCTGTATGGAGAACAAACCATTTGTTGCTAACGTCAGCGAATTGGTTAATTTCTAATTGTTATCACATCAAGTTAAGATGTCCTAAGTTTTACGATTAATCATGCGTTCAAACAAGAAGGATAGCCATTGGCTATCCTTTTAATCTATAAAAAGAATAGCTTCTATAATCAATAGAAACTATTTAAGGATAGAATGAATTTTTTTCTAAAACATGGTATTATGTGATGAGGATAAATAAAAGATAAAGGGGGATGGGAATGAATCAAAAACAAGTTATTTGTTATGTGATATTAGCTCTAATGTTTATCTTAGCCGGCTCTAGCAATGAAATACCGGATACATGTGTCGACCGAATTTTTGTTCCGCTACACGGGGCGAATTGGTCATTTCATTATGCCGGAATATTTTTGATGATCATTATTTATACCTGTTTTAAACAGCTTAATCTCCAAAAAGAGAATGCTTTTTTCAAAACAAGATGGCGACGTATCATAGCGACTTTTTTGTTTTTGAATCTTAGCACTCATACTGCAAATCTCACTGTCCAACTGTATAAAAGCTTTTCATCTGATTTAAGTTCGATTTATTTAAATCGTCAGGAATCTCATGTATCTGTGAATGGCCGTGAAACAGAGCTTAAGTTAGAGGGACAACTAGAACTGAAAAACTGTTCAAATGAAGAACAATGGTTTTACTTAACTATTACAATGCCAACGTTTGTGGAAGAGGCAGTCGGAATGAAAGATGTTATAATTAATCAAGCGTTTAATCTTCCGGCCAAAACCAAGCAAAGAATAACGATTGATGAAACTTTTAATATTCAAATGTCACCCTATTATTCCTTTAATTCTAACGCTTACGAATACACGTTATTCAATGAAAAAAGTGAAATCATTTTTAAAGGTAGCTTTGATCAGTATTTATTTCATTAATCAGCATCGGTGGCATCCCTTAAATCAAGAGATGCTTTTTTGATAGGTATCAAATGAAACTTTAAAATTTCAATGTGAAATTTTTGATTATCAGTGATATAATATTCTTCTGTGTTTAAAAAACAAAAGGATACGTTTAAAAAAGGAGGCGGTTCAACATGGCGAGAGCTTTATTGATTGCTGAAAAACCGTCATTAATGAGAGAAGTTCAGGCTGTTTATAAAATGATGAATTTTCCGGACCAAATTGATTTTAAATCATTTCGAGGGCATACGATGACGTTGCTTGCACCGGGTGATTATACACCGGAGTGGGAAAAGTGGGATTTAAAAACATTGCCGATGATTCCATCAAAATTTAAATATAAGGTCATTGAAAATGGTGATTATTTCAACATTTATCAAGATATTAAGAAAACAATTGAATTGGGAAACTATGATTATTTGATTAACTGTTGTGACCCGGGGCGTGAGGGACAATTAATATTTCACTCGGTTTATGAAAGCTTAGGTTGTCGTTTGCCTGTGAAACGTTTTTGGAATAATGGAATGACAGAACAGGCGATTATGGATGCCTTAAATCACATGGAAGATGATTTGAATACCCCACGTTTAAAAAATATGATTCATGCGAGTAAATTAAGAGCTGATTTTGATTGGCTCATTGGGATGAATTTTACGCGTGCCTTTTCAATAGGGGCTAATCAACGTAAAGCTTTACCACTTGGACGTGTGATGACGCCCGTATTAAATATGATTGCACAGCGTGAGATGGAGTTAAAAGATTTTAAACCGAAGCCATTTTGGGAAATTGAAGCTGATTTTGGTGAGTATAAAGGAACGTATTTCGATCATGATAATGAAAATGAAACGAAGTTTTTTGATAAAGAAAAAGCGGATGCGTTAATTCAAAGCTTACCGAATGTAGGAATGATTGAAAAGGTTGAAAAAAAGGTGGAGAAGAAATACGCTCCAAGTTTGCATTCATTGGCTGATTTGCAACGCGAGGCAAATAAGGTGTATAGTTTTACGATGTCTGAAACATTAGACATTGTTCAAGAACTCTATGAAGCTAAATACTTATCTTATCCGCGTACTGATTCAGCGTATATCACACAAGATGAAGCGAAGCGATTCCCGCAACTATTGGCGGCGATTAAAGAGATTCCGGATGTTTTGAAGTATGTACAGCCGATTTTAGATGAAGCGGGAGTCATCGAGAAAACGGCAAGAAATAAAAAGTATGTTGATGATAGTAAGGTTAGTGATCACTACGCCATCATTCCAACAGGGAAACCAGTAGATTTTAATCGCTTAAGCAAACGACAACAACAAATTATGAGTTTAGTAGCCAAGCGTTTTGTGGCTATTTTTATGCCTCCAAGTGTCGTGAATAAAACATCGGTGATTACAAATTGTAGTGGACGAAAATTTAAGACAAATGGAAATGAAGTCGTTGATAAGGGATATACTGTTTTATATAAAACCAAATTTAGTGAAAATAGTTTGCCATCACTTTTAGAAAATCAGCCGGTTTCTTTAACCGAAACAACACTAATAGAGAAGGCCACAACTCCCCCAAGCCGCTATAACGATGCCACGATTCTTGAGGCAATGATTAATGCGGGACGTTTTCTAGAGGATAAAGATTTAAAAGATGTTTTAAAATCGAGTGAAGGAATTGGAACTCCGGCAACGCGTGGTTCGATTATTGAAAAATTAATTAATTTAAAAATGATTGAACGTAAAAAGAAAACGTTCTATGCCACTGATTATGGAATTTCAATCATTCAAAATTTAAACGGGCATCTCGTTGCTTCTCCTGAATTAACAGCACAGTGGGAACAAAAATTAAAATCAATTGAAGCTTGTCAGCTAGAACCGATGACGTTTTGGCATGAAATGATTGAGTATATTAAAGTTGCCACAGAAGAGTTTAAACAAATGACGTATCAAATTCATGGAGTAGCAGCGACGTATACAAACTCTGAAATTAAGTTGATTGGAAACTGTCCAAAATGCGGTCAGAAGGTAGCGGCAGGTAAAAATTATTATTATTGTACGGAGTATAAAAAAACGTGCGATTTTATTAGTGGGAAAGCGATTCTTGGCACGAAAATTTCAGAAGCCAATATGAAAAAAATTCTTCAAGGAAAACCAAGTAATATCCTAACCTTTAAAAAAGTAGAGGCGAATGGTGAGAAAAAAACATGGAAAGCAGCCGTGATTTATAGTGCTGAAAAACAACAAGTGGTTTTCCATTTTGAAGATGAAGGACCTAAAGTTCCAACCAAACAATTGCATTTAAAGTGTCCGAGCTGTGGAAATACATTAAATGAAACAGGGAACTTTTATATGTGCCCTGAATATAAAAAAAGCTGTCAATTTATTATCGGAAAAACCTATTTTGGTGCTCCGATTTCCATTGAAAATGTGGAGCAAATGTTAAGGGGGCAGACAACGGAACCAAAACAAGTCACCTTCACCGATGGAACGGTTGCTCAGGGGGTTTTATATCTCGATGTTCCAACGAAAAAAATGAAATTTAAACGAATATAAAAATAAACGAAAATCATCAATTTTCTAAATAAAAAAGATTAATCTCAACTTAGTCAGTAGTTACGACAGTCAGATTAATCTTTTTTATTATGTTGCTCTATTTATAATCAGCCAGCAGAAGTTAAACAATGTTAAATATGGAGCGAGAATACTTACCAATCAAGAGGGAAATAATCCACTATTAAGAGGCAAGCGAGAGCTATTATTAAAAATAAATATATCTTATATAATTATTATTATTAAATTTCGCTCTGTTAGATAGTCAGGTTGAAATCTACATCGTTTATTTTAAATTAGTAAATCTATTCTAGTAACAAAAAAGTTGTTTAGTTTAGAGTTGACCATCCCATGGGGATCTTGAGATTAGTGTGGCATGAAAAGATTCAATAGCTATCTTTTGTAAGTACAACCTTCATTGTTAAAAAATCGAATGAGATGAAGGTCGATTCGCATGAAATCGTGGAATGATATTACTTTAATTTTCTAGAACTTTATTCTATACTCTTAAATCCTATTTAGAAATTTTTCGTCATATTTAATTTGATATATATCAATTGAAAATACATTTTTTTACTCTTATTGTTAAAACTATAATTAATTGAAATAATTTATTTAAATCATAAATATTTCAATGGATAGCGTATTTACTTGATAAAAAATATGTCGGTTTTAATGAAGGAGGAATTTAACTTATGAGTACTCTCAATAATAACAAACAACATAAATTCTTTTATGGGTGGGTCATTGTTGCAGCATGTTTACTTATTCAAGCCATACCATTTGGAGTCGCCTCTAACTTACCCCCTACTTTTACAAACTATGTTGTTAATGGAGAAGGGTTTAGTTATGCATCCTTTACCCTAATCTTTACGATTGGGACTGTTGTATCTGCTATTTGTTCGCCTTTTATAGGAAAAATATTTACTAAAGTCAATGTTAAACTATTATTTATCATCGGTTCTATATTTGTCGGCGGTGGATTTATGTTATACTCACTAGCTGGCAATAAACTAATTGCTTATTATATAATAGCTGCCATCGTTCAAGTCGGAAATGCTATTGTTTCTGCAATTGGAGTTCCTACACTGATAAATGCCTGGTTTAAGGTTAATAAGGGGAGAGCACTTGGGATTGCCTTCTGCGGTGGAGGAATAGGTAATATAGTTCTTCAAACGTTAGCAGGTAAATGGTTAACTGACCCAAATATAGGATATAAAGGAGCTTATTTAAGATTTGGACTCATCGCACTAATTGGTTCATTATTAATCTCTATATTTCTTGTCAGATTGCCTAAATCAGCAGATGAATTAGCCGCAAATGCTCCTAAGAAAAAATTAGAAGGGCAAGAAGATGTAGCCCATCATATAAGTTGGGGATATACAGTAGGTGAAACAACTAAAATGCCTCAATTTTGGCTAATAGCGGCTTCTTTTATCTTCATCGGATTCTATGTTAGTGGATTTGCTTTACAATTCATTCCTTATTTCCAAAGCTTAGAAGAAAAGAAAATATTACTGATTTCATCAGCTACATTAGCCTCTATGTTCGGATTATTTTCGATCTTTGGTAACATTTTGGGTGGGATTCTTTTTGATAAACTAGGATTATCAAAATCATTCCTATTGGCCGGAACTTTAGTCATTATAGCAGGGTTATGCTTATTATTTGTCGGAAAAATAAATGCACTTGGATACCTCTTTACAGGTGCATTCGGAATCTCAATGTTTTCTTATGTCATGGGACCTTCCTATATGACAAGCTCACTATTTGGAGATCGAGACTATGGATCTATTCTTGGATTTATCCAATTATTCTTTGCCGTTGGCTTTGCTGTCGGTACCCCAATTTTCAGTCTTATTTTAGAGAAGGCAGGATGGGCAACAGCATGGACTTCTTCGATTATATTTGCTGTTATTGCGTATGCAGGACTATTAATTGCTTCTTTATCTATACTTAAAATGAATAAAGAAAAAAATGTTCGTGAAACGAAAAGAATTTCTTAATAAAAAAATATTTTAGAGCGATTATCAAAGAAAAACCATTATCTCAAATCAGATTTAATCTGAACTCAGATAATGGTTTTTCTTTTGTACAATTTCTTTGCAACAATTGTGAGCGGGGGCCTGTTCCCTTTAAGGGATATTATCCTCGATGAATACAGGTGATGAAGGTGGAGATGAGTATCCACTTTCTATTAAATTTTGATTACGATAAGCGGTTTGAATTTAGAAAGCTTTTGGTATAATTCTATATGAACTAAAAAATTAAATTAAACGTATCAAGTTGACTAAAGTATAAGATTTTTCACGTTTTCTGATTAAATATATTTATTCATTTAATTAAGTATCTTTTTCTGTTGGAGTCTAAACTGATTAATTTAATACTGTCAATTAAGAAGTCATGATGATCACAAAAATGAATAGCACTGAAAATTACAACTTGCACAGATGGACTCTAATGTTAATATAAGAGTGTAGTCTATGGTTGTATTTAAAAGAGATGCCTGATCGATTCAATTTTTATTATTTCTATAAGATGGATTCGCAGACATCTAAGATAAAAGAAATTCATGAATAGAGTTATCGGGATATATGAAAGCTTAAAGAGTCAATGTTTTTTATAAAGGGTTTAAGTTTATGATAGGAGGAGTAGATAGTATGAGCATTAGACATTTGCGAATTTTTATCATGGTTGCATCACTTAAGAATATGAGTGCAGCGGCAGAGAAGTTGTTCATTACACAACCATCGGTTAGCCAAGCAATTAAAGAAATTGAACATTATTATGGAGTGAAATTATTTGAGCGTTTATCAAAAAAGTTATATTTGACAGAAAGTGGAGAGTATTTATTAAGATATGCAACTCATATTGTTCAATCCTTTGATGAGATGGAAACGATGATGAAGAATAAATCGGACAATATTGCTTTGCGTATTGGAGCATCTATTACTGTAGGAAGTTGTTTGTTAAATCATATTCTGGATGATTTAGAAGAAGAAAATAATAAAATAACAACGCAGATTTATGTTCGTAATACAAAGGAAATTGAAAAAATGTTATTAGATAGTGAACTAGATGTTGCCTTAGTTGAGGGAACCGTGACCAGTAAAGATTTGATTTCGAAACCTGTTTATCAGGATAAGTTAATTATGGTAGTTGGAAAAGGGCATAAATTTTATAATCGAGATGAAATTAGTATTGAAGAACTTCAAGGAGAGGCTATTATTTCTCGTGAAGAGGGAAGTGGAAGTAAAACAATTTTTGATAATATTCTGAAAAGTAATCAGATAGAAGTCGATATTAAATGGAGTAGTACAGATACGGGGGCAATTAAGGATGCAGTACTGGAATCAAGAGGATTAGCTGTGTTATCTCGTCTTATGGTAGAGCGAGAATTGAAAAAAGGTACACTCCATGAAGTTTCTCTAAAAGAAGTATCTATGTTTAGAGAAATATTTGTCGTGTACCATAAAAATAAATTTATGTCTAAATCTTTAAAATGTTTTTTAGAGATTCTTTAAAAAATCATATAGATGATTGTTCCAATTAGACCTGATCCGAAAATAACTGGAATTGGACTTAACTTGAATTTACGAAGAGCAACTAAACCTCCTACGAATAAAGCAAATTCAACAATACGGAAGTTAGATAAGATAATTTCATGTTTCTCAGCTTGGAATAATGCTAATGTTAAAATAGATAAACCTGCTGATGAAATTAGTGAAACAACAGCTGGACGTAAACTAGATAAGATTGTTTGAACGCCTGAGAAGTTACGATATTTGTAGTAAAAGTGCGCAAGTGTTAAACAGATAATAAACGATGGAATAATAACCCCTAAAGTACAAATAAGTGCACCAGGTAATCCATTTAATTTTGTTCCAACAAATGTTGCAGCATTGATTGAAATAGGACCAGGTGTCATTTCAGCAATAGTTACTAAATCGGCGAATTCAGGAAGGGTCATTAACCCTTGGATATTAACAATTTGGTTTTGAATTAATGGGAGTGCTGCATATCCACCACCTACACTAAATAAACCGACTTGAATAAAACTCAAAAATAAAATCCAGATAATATTCATTAATCTACGCCCCCTCTATACCTTGTTTTTTAGATTTTTTTAAATCGATAAAAAGATTTAAAAAGCCAATTGCAAGACATAAGAAAATAACTGTCATTGCACTAATATCAAGTACGTAAGTCATAATGAACGTAATGACCATTAATGAAATATATACCGCATTTTTGGTTTTAATAACATTTTGAGCCAATTTGATAACAACATCACAAATAACGGCAGCTACTCCTGCGCGCATTACCATTAATGCCGTTGCGATCACTTTACTTTCTCTAAATTGTGTATAGAATAATGAAATAATTGAGATAATGACAATTGGTGGAATTGAAGTTCCAACAATTGCAACGATTGAGCCTAAAATTCCTTGCATACGATATCCTAAAATGACAGATGCATTAATTGGGATAGGTCCAGGCGAAGATTGTGCAATAGCTGTAATATCAAGCATTTCATCTTCTTCTAACCAGCCTAATTCTTCAACAAATTTCTTTTTCATTAACGAGACAATAACGAAACCTCCACCAAATGTTGAAGCACTTAAAATGAAGGTAGATTTAAATAATTCCCATAAGATTTTCCAATCCTTTTTTTTATTGTGCATCTTAAACTCTCCTTATTAAAGTATTTATTTTTTACAATAATTAGTATACGATTTATTATTCTATAAGTTAAATACATATATATTATTAAATATATAAGTAAATACCTATGGTAAAAAATATTAAGAAGTGGTGGAAAATCATCATTGTTTGTTTGAATACGAAGGATAAACGACTAATCTTAAAGTAAATGAGAGATTAGATATCAAGTTGTTAAATCATCTGACTAGAAGAAAAAGGTTATTTCTAACGGACTAAGTGATGGATTAGCCGATTAGCTTATCTTATTTTTGGCTAAATGTAATCGTAATTGTGTTCGTGGGAGGGGTGACTGTCACCATGGATACAATTTCATCATTAGATTACAGTTTATAGTAGGACTTTCTAACCTTGAAATATAGGATAAAAAGAATTGAAATCACTGATCATAAAAAAAACATATCTAACCTCAGAATGAGTTTCTGTTCTTAGATATGTTTTTTTATGTAAATATTACGTATGAGAACTTG